>JAFASY010000127.1 GCA_019244235.1 Chroococcidiopsidaceae cyanobacterium CP_BM_ER_R8_30 | reverse complement strand
CTCCCGATTCTCTCACCCAATTCATGATCGTTGTATGATGAATTCCTGTGATTCTTTCAATCCCTCGAAATCCGATTCCATTTAGATACATCTTGAGACAAATTTCTTTGACATCGAGATGATATCCCGTCCGTTCATAAGTAGATTGAAAATAGCGATCACACCCTTGGCAATGGTATCTTTGCTTACCTTTAATGACTCCGTATCTACAGATTTTGTCGGAATGGCAATGAGGACAATTCATATTATATTATTTAAGTAATCTACTTTTTGATTAAAGCAAATTTTACCTCACATCAAAAATCTATTCAGCAACGCCCTAGAAAGCTGGTAGCAAGTGTAGCTAACGTGATACTCATAAAGTTGATTGAGGTTCCACTAGAGAACACATAATGCAATGATTAATACACGAGTATTGAATAACATTTTCTAACTTATTTTGATGACTACTACTGAGGGAGAGCAGTTGCCCAAAGCCGGAGAAACACTATCCCAGTATGTACGGCGAGTGCGAACAGGGCTGAGTATGAGCCAAGGTGAGCTTGCTAAAAAAGCTGGAATTCACTTACAGAGCCTAGGCAAAATTGAGCTGGGCAAAACAGCTCGGCTCAGTATCAAAACTACAACAGGATTGTCCAGAGCTTTACAGATTCCTCAAGAGTATCTGGAGGCTGTATGTAAGGGAGTGCCAGTAGCATCAGTGCAACAGATAAAGATTTGTCCCCATTGTTGGGTGCCGGGAACAGAGGCTGAAGCCATGTGGCTCAATCCCCGCTCCAAGTATTGCTTTGCTTGTGGAATGAAACTCAGCAATCGTTGTCTGAGTTGCAATGAACCAATTCTGTCGCTCAAGTTCAGATTTTGTCCTTTGTGTGGTGTACCATACAAGCCTCTGGAAAAGCTGGCTAAAATGCCTGTCAAGTAGGGTTTTCAGGCAAGCACGTTGTTTTTTATTGATGTCATCGAGGCTCACATCAGCGCAGTTTCGGTAATCGACGATAGCCAAAGCCTTGGTAGTTTTACCGGAAAATGCCGAGCTGCATAAGAGATATAGCGTATGCATGGTCTCAAAAAGGAGGTAGTTTGAGGAAGGTAGGGGGGAAGGGTTTAGGAGTTAGCGGTGTGCCTTATGCAATCTCCCACTCAGTGCTGCCAACGAAGATGGTTGCCCCACTCTCTAGTTGGGTGTCGGCGGCGGCATTGATAATGGCGCGGGCGAAGTCTTCAACGCTAGGGAGATAACCTACCCGTTGGCGGCGGGACTCTATCACCCCTAAGCTAATGCGCTGCATTAGCTTAGGGGTGATAGTACCGTCAATCAAGTCGCCGCTAACCACCACTAACTTAATCCCTCTTGTTGCCAGTTCAGCTATGCGGGCGCGCAGAGCCTCTTCGCCAGCTTTCTTGCTCTGTGCCACAGGCTCATAGCTAGGATAGACTGGCTTCTGACCATAAAAGTGAGCCAGGTGGCTGGTGACAAAAACGATCCGTCCACCCCTGGGCATTAGCGGCAAGGCTAGGTCAACGGCACGTACCTGGGAGGTCAGGTTGAGTTGCATGGCATAGTCGGCAGCCTTATCCTTCTCCAAGCCACCACTCGCGTTGAGGATGAGAAGGTCGAGGCGGGTCAATTCTGACTCTATCAACTGGATCATCTCTCTCATTTCGCGCTCACTGGTGATGTCAGCCTGAGCTAGGAGGGCGCGGCGACCCGTGGCGCGTATGGCATTAGCGACTTCAAGAGCGCGGGACCCCTTACTGCGGTAGTTAATGACTACGTCAGCCCCACCGGAAGCTAGCATCTGGGCGACACTTGCGCCAATACCTCGCGATGCTCCCGTCACCAGAGCTACCTGACCAATAAAATCGCTCATCGTTCTCCTCGTCTTGAACTGTGAACTCTAGCTGTAATTCTCTCATCCCCTAAAAATCCCGCAAGTGTTTCAAGCAACTTGCGGAAAGTGTGCAATGGGCAAACATGGTTGTGTTGCAAAACTTTTTGTACCCGCTACAAACAGGAGACTGTTAGCAACATTTTCGCTTCTGAGCTACAACTAGCGTACCTCTGATTTTTGGCAACACAACCCTTTTAATTAACATCACTTCGTCAGCCATAATAAATCTTCAAACGCAAAAACCTCTGAGCGTAGACATCAACGGTGTTGACGAAAAAATCGCAAGATTGTCTAGGGAATCTTACGATTTTAGCCGCGAACAAAAAAGTAGACTGTCATGCTAAAACCAACTCCGATGACAAAGTAACGTACCCATTCTGGCTTGAGCTGACGCGCGTAGTAAGCACTATAGTAGCCCCCTAATAAAGCACCAATCGACATCAAAACTGCCTGTGGCCAGGCAATAACACCAGCAATAATGAAAGGGATAAGAGCCACACCATTGATGCATGTAGCTAGCAAATTCTTAAATGCATTCATAGTGTGAATACTTTCTATACCCATGACAGCTAGCGTCGCTAGCATGAGTATGCCCATCCCCCCGCCAAAGAAACCTCCGTAAGTGGCTATGACTAACTGTAGAAGTAGAATGCCTGACATTGACAAAGACTCCGTATCGGGTAGCCTCTGATTGCGGGCTTGTAACCATGTTGTCAGAGACTGACTAAATGTAAACAGTAGTGTCGCTAGTAGTAATAGATAGGGAATCAGTTTTGTAAAAAGTGTCTGTGGAGTGCTGAGCAACATCAGAGAGCCAAGGACTCCACCTATCAAGCTAGTGATACTAAGCATGAGAAGTTTCCGACGCTGGGACAATAGTTCACTGCGGTAGGCACCAACACTGCCAAGCGTACCGATCCACGTTGCTGCATTATTAGTAGCATTAGCAGCGATTGGTTGTACGCCTGTAAAAATGAGAGCAGGAAAGGCAATGAAACTGCCGCCCCCAGCAATGCTATTGAGTACGCCTGCAACTACAGCACAACTAAAGAGTAGTAAAGACTGGTAAAGAGTTTGAAAGTGTGAGTTAACCATTTTTGCTATTTCAGAGTAACAAGAAACGGAATTTCTTTATCTCGGATGTGGGGTTTTGGTAGCACTGGGACAATAAACGGTTGTGTTGCAAAAACAGAAGCAGCTGGCGGCACTACGACCCCGAAATCGTCGTATTGTGTGTGCGCTGGTACTTGAGCTACCCGATGAGCAAGAGCGACAAGTAGCCCCAAATGGTGAGGCGAGTGCGAACAGGAAGTCGCCTTGCGTCGGAAAGCAACTCGCCGGTGTATGAGCGAGGATTGAACGTTCACTATACAACTGTTCTTCGCTATCGTCCAGCAGTATGCTCTAGAAACGGATGAAATTTATAGCTGAAATCTTTGACGTTACTGCATAGTTAATTCCTTCTTCAAGGAATTTTCTGTCCTCAACAACTTTTTGCAACACAACCTTAGACAGTATCTGAGCATCGGATTCATAAGTGCATAACACTATCTAAGCGATATCGCTCGAAAGGTGCCTCGAAATTGATGATTGGACCTTTGGGAATCCGGGTGGGGTCAACCTTATGGTGACTTTTATAGTAATGTCGTTTGATCTGCTCCAGGTTGCACGTTTCCTTAACACCAGGCAACTGATAAAGTTCCTTCAGGTAATTCCAGAGATTGGGATAATCTAAAATGCGGCGCAAGTTGCATTTAAAGTGAACGTAGTATGCCGCATCAAAGCGAAATAGAGTTGTGAACATACACCAATCTGCTTCTGTAATACGATTGCCACAGAGGTAACGTTGCTGCTGTAACACCGCTTCCCAATGGTCAAGTGCCTCAAATAACTCTGTTACAGCTTCCTCATAAGCTGACTGAGTTGTGGCAAATCCTGCCCGGTAGACACCATTATTGATCGGTTGATAGATAGCATCAATTGTTTGGTCAACGAGAGAGCGCAAGTCATCAGGATAAAAGTTGACATCCGGCTTAGCAAAGTCAGAGAACTCTGTATCCAACATTCGGATGATCTCGCGAGATTCATTATTGACAATTGTCCCGGTTTCTTTGTCCCACAAAACCGGGACAGTCACCCACCCACTGTATTCAGAGTCTGCTTTAAGGTAGACTTCTCGAAGATAGTGAGTACCATTTACAGTATCAGGAATACAATCTGGTTCTCTGGAGAATTCCCATCCATTTTGCTCAATCTCTGGAGCCACAACCGAAAGCCCAATGGTATCCTCCAGTCCCTTCAGTCGTCGCATAATTGCTGTACGATGCGCCCAAGGACAAGCCCAAGAAATATAAAGATGGTAGCGCCCTGATTCAGCTTTAAAGCCGCTAGAGCCATCTGCTGTAACCTTGTGACGGAACGTTGTTGATGGGCGGATGAATTTGCCTTGCGAATCTTCCTGTTCGCGCTCACTGACCCACTTACCATTATTCATTAAACCTGAATCCATAGTTACCTCTCCTTCTGGTTGTGTCGCAAATAATTGTTGAGGACAAACGCTCCTCTTCGTGAACACACTGCCAAATCTCCTTATTGCTCTCCTTTAGACTTCACTGCAAGCCATTAGCTATTTGTCTCTATTTAGCCAAGAGACAAAATCTCTAAATCGAAATCTTTCACCGTTTTCAGAGGCAACCTCGCTCATAGCAAGGTAACTTCGTCAAATTTCAGTCAACCTATTGACTGGTGGCATCCCTCTTTAAACAGCCATTTTTATCTAATGGTTTAACGCCGCTATCGACTTACCTAACAATGCAAAACACCAACCGCCTAAAGTCATTCCTGCTAAACCAAGTAGACCTGCTAGAGGAGGAGCTGGCAAGGGAATTTTCAACCATGATAAGACAATGCCAATTATCCAACCTGCTAGTAGTGAAAGTACGAGTTCTCTCATGGCTGTAAGTTATGTTTTCCTTGAGTTTGGTTTAACGGTTGCATAATCAAGTTTTCACGAAGAGGAGCGTTTGTCCTCAACAACTATTTGCGACACACCCCGCAGTTTGGCAGTAATCTCGGCCACACGGCGACCCAATCCCCGCGCAATGTTTAGGTCTTCCGACTTCGGCTGTAACTCACCTTGAGCTCCGACAATGGTTGTCGCACCGTAAGGAGTGCCGCCACGTGCTTCAGTGTGGATCATTTCCGGCAGCGAATATGGGACCCCGACAACGAGCATTCCCAGATGCAGCAGTGGCACCATCATGGTCAATAGAGTAGTTTCCTGTCCGCCATGGGTGCTGGCTGTCGAGGTGAAGACACCAGCGGGTTTGCCTTCCATCTCACCTTTAAGCCAGAGACTGGCTGTTGAGTCGATGAGATGTTTCATCTGAGCGGTCATATTACCGTAGCGGGTTGGGGAACCAAAAATCACTCCATCGGCTTCCCGCAGGTCATCAACTGTGCAGACCGGAATGTCCTTTTGTTGTTCTCGTATTGCGCGAGCATGTTCGTCCTTGTCAATCTCTCTGTCAACATCCTCGAATTCCTGAACCCGGCGCAGGATGACTTCAGCACCTGCAATCTCTCGCGCACCCTCGGTCACGGCTCGTGCTAGCTGTAGCGTGTGACCAGACATCGAGTAATAAACCACCAGAATTTTCATTACTTCTCCTCTCACAACGCTTTGTGGGTTTAACTAAGTTTCTCGCCTCAAACTAGGCTGAAACCCAAACTAGACAGGAGCAACAGATTGATGGATTCAAAATGGCTCCTTGAACTGAGTGTGATTCAACTGTCAGAGCAGCTACATTTGCTGCTATACCAACTCTAACTTGTAAAAATGCTAAAAATAGTAGCAATATCGCCAAACACATTTGCAAAATTGCGAATGACGCCTGAGGTAATGCTGTGTTGGATTGGAACGATCTACGCTACGTTTTAGTCATTGCTAGAGCCCAAAGCGTTGCCGAGGCGGCAAGCCTTTTGGGTGTCCATCAATCTACGGTATTCCGGCGACTGAACGAGGTGGAAAAGGAACTCGGAGTTCGCCTATTCGAGCGCCTGCCAACAGGCTATGCTGCCACAGCCGCTGGGGAAGACATTTGCCAGGTTGCCGAGCGGATGGAGGAAGACATTGCGGCTGTGGACAGACGGATTAGCGGACAGGACCTGCGACCAAGTGGAGTCCTCAGGGTCACAACGACGGACTCCTTGTTATTTAAGCTTCTCTCCCCATGCCTAGCAATCTTCTGCACTACCTATCCAGAGATCGAGCTAGAGGTGCTCGTGTCCAATCAATTTTTCAATATGACCAAGCGCGACGCTGATGTCGCTATCCGTCCGTCCAGCAATCCTCCAGAAACTCTTGTCGGTCGCCGGGTCTCTAGCGTTGCTACAGCTATTTATGGGTCACCTGGTTATCTAGCTGCATCTGCTGACCTTGACGATTTGTCTAAACACAGTTGGATTGGACCAGACGAGAGTCTATCGCATCTTGCCTCCGCTCGATGGTTGAAACAGTCATTTCCTAGAATACGCATTCAGTATCGCAGTAACACGCTGATGGGCATGCTCGAAGCGGCAAAGCAGAACCTCGGCTTGGTCGCCCTACAGTGCTTCATCGCCGATCCCGACCCCGACCTTTATCGAGTTCGCTCACCCTTACCTGAATTAGCTACGGAGCTGTGGTTACTAACCCATGAAGACCTGCGGAATGTAGTGAGAGTGCGTGTTTTCATTGATTTTGTTGCCTCATGGCTCAAATCCTACACAGACCTACTTGAGGGAAGAACAAGAAGACTCATAGCAGAACATGAGTAATTCATTACTTCTACTCTTCGTTCGGTCACACAAAATACTGTGCCTACCTTGCCCAAACGACCAGTTCTCTCGCTTGTTCTCTACCAACACAACTGCTACATCCTGAAAGCGCCGTGTAATAGAACTAGACGGTTTAGTTTGCACTTCGTTGCAGCTCGTATACTTCTCTTAGTTCCTGGGTGATGGTGAAGACCCTATGACAGATGTGGCAATGACCACGCAGC
>JAFASY010000110.1 GCA_019244235.1 Chroococcidiopsidaceae cyanobacterium CP_BM_ER_R8_30 | reverse complement strand
TGAGGCGCAGCTCCCTTAACAACGAACGAGGAAAGTGTAGCACTGTTACGACAGTGACTACGAATGACTGATTGTCGAGGAGGCTTTTGAATCGAGTTTATAGATTCAGGATGAACAGGATATGAGATGATGTACAAGAATTGAGTTGACCCTCTTGACAATCCACATGACTGTGATGTGGATGTTGTTTTTCGCTTAAATGTACAAGAGCTTACGACGCCTTGCCAATCTCTGTTGCTTCCGGAACCTCAACCAAGCGTCCGCTCTTAACATCATAGATATAGCCATAAATGGGAATTGAGCGAGGCACCAAAGGATGGGAGCGAATGCGCTGCACATCTGTAACCACACTTTTTTTCTGCTCGCTAATAGTTAGCCAATCTATGAACTCGCCCTCATTTGAACCAGGACCATCACCTGTGTCATACCAACCTGTCGCGTCTACTGACGCCGTTTTCAGGCTACTAGCGAGTAGATCTCGGATAATGCTGTCAGTGAAGGTTTCCATTCCACAATCCGTGTGGTGAATTACAAACCATTCTCTTGTTCCCAGCAGTTTATAAGAAATTACCAATGAGCGAATAGCATCGTCACTAGCTCGTCCACCAGCATTACGAATCACATGGGCGTCACCTTCTGCTAGTCCAGCATATTTAGCAGGATCTAAGCGAGCATCCATGCAAGTCAAAATAGTAAAATGCCGTCCTGGTGGCATTGGCAATTGTGCTTTATCACCAAAATTTTCAACGTAGGCAAGGTTCGCTGACAGCACTTCTTCTCGAATTTGACTCATGAATTCAACTTTTTTGTAATATTCTATTCAAATACTACGGCATAGCAATAGAAATATAGTAGTTTATTAGATTAACACTGCTATGATAGAACCACGCTTTGGAATTTGGGCACCTGTCGGCGGCAACTTTGGTCCTCTCGACACCGCCGAGGAACCGATTGATGCCAGCTTTGAACGCACTAAACGGTTGGTTTTACAGGCAGAGCGACTGGGATTTGTCACCACCCTGGTGGCTCAACACCTCGCTAATCCTCGTGGCTTAGAACTAGACCAACTCGAAACCTGGACCGCTTCCGCAGCTCTGGCAGCCGTTACCGAGCGAATTGAAATCATCGCTGCCATCAAACCGCTGCTGTTTCATCCCGCAGTCTTGGCAAAGATGGCACTGGGTATTGATGAAATCAGTCAGGGACGGTTTGCCATCAACCTGATCAGCGCCTGGTTCCGTCCAGAGATGGAGCGTACCAATATTCCCTTCCCACCTCATGACGAACGCTACCGCTATTCCGGCGAATGGCTGCGCGTTGTCAAAGCACTCTGGAGCGGGGAACGGGTGAACTTTGAAGGAGAATACTTCAAAATCCAGGACTTGCAGTATCATCCTACGGCACGATCGTACCCCCATCCGCCAATCTATCTGGGTGGAGCTTCTAACCCGGCACAAATTCTGGCGGCAGAACAAGCGGACGTTTACTTCATCAACGGTCAACCCCTGGAGGATGTGCAGCAAGTGATTCAACAGGTGCAGGGACGATCGCGCCCCCTTCCCCAACCTGTTCGCTTTGGCTTGGCTGCCTTTGTAATTGCCCGTTCCACCGATGCAGAGGCACAAGTCGAACTGGAGCGGCTTCATGCACTTCAGGATCGGGAGGAACAGTGGAAACTCAGCATTGAAAAAGGAGTTGACCCCAATGCGGTGATGTTTCAAATATTCGCCAAAAATCGCGCTGTTGGTGGTAACGGAGGCACCGCCGCTGGATTGGTAGGCAGCTACGACACGGTAGCCTCCCGTGTCGCTGCCTTTGTCGATATCGGCATCGAAACGTTCATGCTGCAATTCAACCCGTTTGAACAGGAAATGTATCGCTTCGCAGCAGAAGTAATGCCGCGAGTGAAACGATTGCAGTCACGTCGCTTCGCTCCAATTCGCAATTCGTAATTCGCAATTCGCAGTTTGCAATTAGAAATCTAAAAACTTTAGTTGTGGGATACAAGCCCACTAACAAACAAACAATGTTAGAGCGACGCATAGCGCAAGGTCTGATAAGTCAATGTTTCAAGCCCATGGCTTTAGACGTGGGTTCAATTGCGAATTGTTTTGTCACCGTCTCGGTCCAATCGTCGGCAGCGATCGCCTTCTCGTAACGAGTGAAGCAGGCAGGACTGCGACTTTAAATTAGATTGAGTAAAAGTTGAAGGTATTAATGCATATGGAGGGCAAATGAGCGGGTCGAAACAATTGAAGTTGGGCGCGTTCATGCGTCCTGTTAGCATCCATACTGGTGCTTGGCGCTATCCTGGCGCTTTGCCTGACGCAAATTTTAACTTCCCGGCAATGAAACGATTCATCCAGAAACTAGAGCAGGGCAAGTTCGATGCATTCTTTATGGCCGATCATTTGGCGGTACTCAACATGCCCATCAATGCGCTGAAGCGTAGCCACACCGTCACTTCTTTTGAGCCTTTCACGCTGCTCTCTGCACTCGCTAGCGTCACCGAACATATTGGGTTAGTAGCCACCGCTTCAACGACCTATGACGAACCTTATCACATTGCTCGCCGCTTCGCGTCTCTTGACCATATCAGCGGTGGTCGCGCTGGCTGGAACATTGTTACTACATCCAATCCGGATGCAGCACTCAACTTCGGTCTGGAGGAAGAGATAGATCACGACGAACGCTACGTGCGTGCACGCGAATTTTATGATGTCGTCACAGGTCTTTGGGATTCCTTTGCCGACGATGCGTTTATCCGAGATGTGGAATCAGGGATTTATTTTGATCCGGCAAGAATGCATGTTCTGGGTCATAAGGGAAAGTATTTCTCGGTGCGGGGACCATTGAACATTGCCAGACCTGTCCAGGGTTGGCCAGTAATCGTTCAGGCGGGCGCATCTGAAGCAGGACGTCAACTGGCGGCTGAAACCGCCGAGGTCGTGTTTGCAGGGGTCAGCAGTTTGGAGGCAGGCAAAGCCTACTTTGCCGACATTAAAGGTCGCGCCAGGGCGATCGGACGTGACCCAGACAGCATCAAGATTCTTCCAGGTGTGTTGGTGATCGTGGGCGAAACTGTGGAAGCGGCACAGTCCAAGCGGGCGCATTTAGACAGCTTAGTACACTATGACAGTGGGATCGGCAGCCTGAATAGTGCGTTGGGCTACGACGTTTCGAGCTTTGATCCGGATGGTCCTTTACCTGAAATCCCACAGACAAACGCTAGCCATAGCGCTCGCGATCGGGTAGTGGCACTGGCACAACGCGAGAACTTGACCATCCGACAGTTAGCTCAACGCATTGGCAGTTACGGTGGGCTGGCATTTGTCGGCACACCTCAAACGATCGCCGATGACATGGCGCAATGGCTGACAGAGGAAGGATCTGACGGCTTCAATGTGATGTTCCCATTTCTTCCCGAAGGGCTGGACGATTTTGTGGATCGGGTGATTCCAGAACTCAAGCAGCGGGGAATTTTCCGTAAAGACTACGAGGGCAAGACGCTGCGCGAAAATCTTGGACTTGCACGCCCCGCCAACCGCTTCTTCAAAACCTCAGTGGTTTGAGTCCAAAGGCAGATACTACGGATATGGGCGATCACTCCATAATTCCTGCTTAAAAAGGGATTGGTGCGATTGCCTATTCATTCCACTTGTTTAGATTTAGCTCACGATTTAATCTGCCATCAACACGCGCTCAATTCGCTCCAATGCCCAATCGAGTTGCGATCGCGTAATCACGAGCGGCGGTGCAAAGCGAATGATATCCTCCCGCGTTTCTTTTGCCAGAATCCCTGTTTGCATCAGTGCCTTGCAAAACCGACGCGCTCCGCCTGCTGCTGGCTTTAATTCAACCCCAATCAACAACCCTCGACCCCGCACCTCCTGAATGTGAGGACTGGGAATTTGGCACAGACGTGAAATAAAGTACGCTCCTAGTTCAGCCGCACGCTCTGACAATTGCTCATCCACAATGACATCGAGTGCAGCCATTCCAACTGCCGCTGCCAAAGGGTTGCCGCCAAAGGTGCTGCCGTGATCGCCTGGATTAAACACATTCATCACTTCATGGGTGCTAACAAAGGCAGAAATCGGATAGAACCCACCGGATAGCGCTTTACCAATGGTAATTCCAACTGGTCATTGCGAAAAGCACGGGAAGTCAGAGTGACTTTGGCAGCCTGGTCTACGAGTGCTTGGAGGATGCGCGGGTGACAATGACCTTGATTTAAGGCTGAATAGGCGCTCAGGCAAGCCAGGTATTGGTTTTCTTCAATATCCCAAACCCAGACCCCCTGACCTTTGGTAATCACCACATCCAACGGGTGATAATTATCTGCACCATAAACGGTTTCCAGGTCAATGTAATCTTGAGCTGCAAAGGGCGCGCTGCCGGAGGCAGCTCCGGCAGAACGTTGAGACGTTTGCACCAACGAGGGCTAGATAACACCCGATGAAACAAGAATCTCCCACCAAGCTACGCTGTGGCGGTGAGAGTGTCAACACCAATGGAACTCCCCCGATGCTCATCTCACGATTGACTCTGTGCGTGACTTTCGTGAGTTAACCCAATGCAAACTGGCAAGCCAATACACTGGGTTGGTGATGATGGGTGGTGGAGTGCCGAAGAACTTTGCCCAAGATACCGTCGTTGCCGCAGAACTGCTGGGGTTTGATGTGAGTATGCACAAATACACGATTCAGGTCACGGTTGCAGACGAACGGGATGGTGCGTTGTCTGGTTCGACGCTACGGGAGGCACATTCCTGGGGTAAAGTGAATAAAAACGTTGAGCAGATGGTCTTTTCTGAGGCGACAGTTGCGTTCCCCTTGATTGCTGGATACGCCTATAGCAAAGGAAATTGGCGCGATCGCTCAGAGCGTCATTTCGCTCAGTTGTTCAGTCAATCCAAAACGCAACTGCTTGCCATTTAGCCAAACCAACTAGCAAGACGGGGAAAATCACTGTTTTGGGCAATCTCCACCGTCTTGTTAGAAAAACTGTTATGGCGAATACAAATTGCCGGGATTAAGTAGAAATAGTTTGGAGAGTCGTGATTTAATCCTCTATTTGCCGGACATTTTGGTACTTTCTGGTACTTTTCCCCGCTTCTCAGTCATGTTATTATATATACATGTATATATGTAACTTATGCTTCTAGGATTCACCACAAAATTAAAGCTGAACAATCAACAGTGCACCGCAATGGCTCAACATGCAGGCTATCGGCGTTGGCTGTGGAATCGAGCTTTATTGTGGTGGTCAACAGCTTATAAGGAGGGATTGAAGCCAACAGCAAACAAGCTCAAAAAGTTTTACACCAATCACGTCAAGCCCAGATATCCTTGGCAGTCTCAATTGTCATCCAGAGTCTATCAATATTGCTTTCAAGACTTGGATAATGCCTTCAAGAAATTCTTCAATGGCGGTGGTTATCCCAGGTTTAAGAAACGAGGAGTTGATGATAGTTTTACTATTGATAATGGTGGTAAGTCCATATCTTTAAAGGGAGTGAGAACCAAGCTTCCTTTCATCGGATGGGTATCGACGTATGAACCACTGCCTGAGTGTCAAGTCAAGAAGGTAATTATTAGTTACAGGGCTGGAGATTGGTATCTAGGTTTTGCTTACGAGCAAGAACGTACCGTGCCGCAAAAAAAACAAGATATTGTGGGAATTGACTTGGGAGTAAAGTCTCTAGCGACTCTCAGTAATGGTGAGGTGTTTGTAAATCTTCATCCCTACAGACTTACAGAACGTAAGTTAAAGCGACTTCAACGTTCTCTAAGGCGTAAGAAAAAAGGTTCTGCCAATTGTCTTAAAGCAAGATGTAAGGTAGCCAAAGCACATAGACGAGTTGCAGATATCCGTAAGGATTATTTGCACAAATTAACTAGCTACTTGGCTAAGAACTTTAAGACAGTAGTTATTGAAGACTTAAATATTAGTGGCATGATGGCTAATCACAAATTAGCTAAAGCCACAGCTGACTTGGGAATGCACGAGTTTCGGCGGCAACTAGACTACAAATGTCAGCTCTACGGCACAAAGTTCGTAGTAGCCGATAGGTGGTTTCCATCTAGCAAGATGTGTAGTCACTGTGGTTATATTAAAGACTCGCTGCTTTTAGAAGAACGAGTCTATAAGTGCGAAGATTGCGGCTGTTCTATCGACCGAGATTTGAACGCAGCAAGAAATTTAAGCAACTGGGGGCGGCTTGCTCTGAGGAAGTCTACTGAGGGATAACCGCTCCCATGCTCCCCACGAAGTAGAAAGTGAACCTCAATGCCCGGCCTTATCCGGTGTTGTATCAGTTTTATAGAGCAGGTGAATGGGTAAAGGAGCGAAGGCATGGATATTATTGCAGAGATCGTTGGGACGCTTTCAACACTACGATCGCAAATCAACCAAACGGATGCGCTGATCCTCACCTCAGAAGAGCGATTGAGTCCCCATATGGTAGGGCGAACCGTGGGTAATCGCACCGTCCGCATTTCCTTACCTCGTTCCGCAGAACTGTTTGATGGGGATGTACTGGCGATCGATGCAGGAGTGGCAGTTGTGGTAGAAGCCGCACCTGAAGATCTGTTCCTCCTCTCCCCTACAGATAAGCTGACTTGGGGTGTTGTAGGATTTCAGCTAGGCAATTTACATCGCCCAGTTCGCTTCACGGAAACCTCGATCTTGACCACCGCCGATCCAGTGGTTGCAGAAATGTTAGAGCGAATTGGGATTGCCTTTGAACATCGGATGACCCCATTTATTGGACATCGATATGGAGCGCAAGCCAATCCTCATTCGCATGGACATACCCATGCCCACGCTCACTAATTTAGGAGGTGCAAGGTGCGAAAACCTGTGCGAATTGGTATCGGTGGACCGGTGGGGTCAGGCAAAACGGCATTACTGGATCAACTGTGTAAACAGATGGGGCAGCACTACTCGATCGCTGCAATAACCAACGACATCTTTACCAAAGAAGATGCTGAGTTTTTAATGCGGAGTGGTGCATTGAGCCGTGATCGCATTCAAGGCGTGGAAACTGGAGGCTGTCCCCATACAGCGATTCGGGATGATACTTCAATGAATCAATATGCGATTGATGAAATGATGCTGTTGCATCCCGACTTAGATATTTTGTTTCTCGAAAGTGGAGGTGATAATTTAGCTGCCACCTTCAGCCCTGAATTGGTCGATAGCCATATCTATGTAATTGATGTGGCAGAAGGAGACAAAATTCCCCGTAAAGGGGGACCCGGTATCACGAAATCGCCGCTCTTAGTCATCAACAAAATTGACTTAGCGCCTTATGTTGGAGCAGATTTGGGTGTGATGGAACGAGACTCCAAACGAATGCGAGGCACTCGTCCGTTCATATTCACCAATTTACGCTCTGGTGAAGGACTTGATCAGGTGATTGATTGGATTGAGCGAGAAGTGCTATTACTCGATAAACAAGCAAGCTAGAGATAGCAATCCTATGTCTAGGAATGCATCAATTGAGTGGAGAGCGCATCTTGTGCAATGATCTGTCCCTGTCGATCAAATAAAACTGTCCCAATATTGAGAACGACATCACCATACTTTTTCACATAGGCTTGTGCTTTCTGAGAAATTGTCGTTGCTAATGCCTGAAAAACTACATCCGCTAACTTCAGTTCAACTAAGCTTTTGTAAGCAGCATCTGCTGTCTCAGCCGCTAAAACAGACTCGACGGCTGACAAACTGCCCCCTGTTCTAGCGACCGCCGCACTGATAATTTCTAACTTGGCATCGGCAAGGTGACTGGATGTATTGAAAATGCCCCCTGCCAACTTCACCAATTTTCCCTGATATCCCAGTAGTAATACCGATTCTGCTCCGCGTAAGCCTGCCTCAACTAACAACGCCCCAATCCAGTTACCCGTTTGCACAGTGGCATCTTTTGGAAGGCCAAGTTGTTGTGCAATTTGCATTCCATGACTGCCAATACAAAAGACTAAATGGGAGTGCAATTGCACTTTTGTTTGGAGAATTTGACGCAACTCCTCCAGATGATCTTCAGCAGAAAGGGGTTGGGAAATACCGCTAGTTCCTAACAGCGAAAGTCCATCCAGAACACCGAATGCTTCATTAGAGGTGCGTTGAGCCAGTTGTCGACCTTCTGGCATAACGATGGATACTATGACCGTTTGATCGGGGGGAATCAACGGTAGCAAGTTTGCCTCAAACAAACGGCGGGCATAACGATAGATTGCCGGATCTCCCGCTGTCGTTTTGCCGATGCCTTCTCCAGCTTCTAAAATCAGAGGTTCTGATTGTCGCGTTTGGAATCTAACCCATGCCCAAATCGGCGTGTTGCGGGTTAAATCTAAATTATCGCCGGGTTCACTAACTGTAATTGCCAATGCACTATTGATTTCCAACCGAGCCATCTGTTGAATTGGAATGGTCGCCTCACCTGGTAATAAATCCAAGGTGACGGCTTGCAGGGGCTTGGGGGTATTGCTTCGGAGATGAGACAATGCAGCTTTAGCGGCTGCTACAGCAAAAACAGGAACGGTATAACCGGAACGAGCCATTGGGGCAGCTATGAATTGAGGAATAGGGAATAAGCTTACTATGAAAATTGCTTTGCTACCAAATGTGCTGGTACGATTACAGACCTGCTCTGTCAAACAAGACAAGTGATGAAAGGGGTCTCTACCTTTAAACTTCTCCTCAATGAGAAATCTTATTTAACATGACAGTCATAATGATTAGAAGCAGTTTGATTATTGGGTTAATTCTTATGACCAAGGAATTGGTTACTCCCACCGCAGCCGCGATAACTTCGTTAAGCTTCGCTAACGCGGTTGCCCGCAGTCAAACGTTTAGCGATCCTCCGGCAATGAAACTCGATAAAGTGGGCTTGGGAGCAGGTTCGCAAGATTTGACAATTCCGAATCTGGTTAGGGAAACAGCAATGTGTTGTGGTGCAACATGGCTAACCCCAAGCGAGTGCTAATCTTGGGTGGAACAGGTGATGCTACAGAGTTAGCCGCTAGAGCCGCTGAAATCCCAGGAGTGGAAGTCATCACGTCTTTAGCAGGTAGGACTCGTCAGCCGGTAGTATCCTGCAAAAGCACACGGATTGGCGGATTTGGCGGAGTTGCAGGACTCATACACTATTTGCGAGAACAGCAGATTGATGGACTGATTGATGCAACCCATCCATTTGCGGCTCAAATTTCATTCAATGCTGCTGCTGCCGCCACCGAAGTTGGCATTCCCCACTTGATGCTAATTCGTCCTGCCTGGAAACGAACAGAAGGCGATGATTGGATTGAAGTAGAAAGTAATGCTGCCGCCGCAGCAAAATTACCAGAACTTGCTCAACGAATCTTTCTCACGATCGGTCGGCAAGAACTCGCTGCCTTTGCTCATCTGGGAGATCTCTGGTTCCTGATGCGCATGATTGATCCACCTCTACTCAATGCGGCTGTACCACCCGGAAAACTTCTTCTAGAACGCGGACCGTTTTCGCTGGATGATGAGCGATCACTGTTGCAACAGTATAAGATTGGGGCGATCGTCAGCAAAAACAGCGGCGGTGCTGCTACCTATGCCAAAATTATTGCGGCACGAGAGCTAAGGATTCCAGTGGTCATGGTACAACGGCCTCAAACTCCTAACGGTAAGCAGGTTGATAACGTTGAGAATTCACTGGTATGGATTACCAACGGTTTGTGAAAATCTTTATTACTGATTAATTGACTCAGGACGAGCCGGATATGCATCTTTATGGCTGGAAGCTGATTCACGTTGTCTTCTTTCGCCTGCCACATCCGAAACTGTGGTATGATTAGCGAAATTTTATCGGTTCTGGTGGTGAGCAGCTACCAGAGGTAACGGGGAAAGTTTGGTGCAAATCCAACGCTGTCCCGCAGCTGTGATGAGATGGCGCTCTTGCTCGATCTCTTAGTCAGAATGCCCGCCGATGGCTTAAATCCTTGGTTCTTTATCTGCGAGGTACAGATGATTAAGGCTGTCTTGAAACAACCATCACAGTTAAAACTGCTACTTGAGAGTGCAAGCAAAGTTTTGGGTTGCGACCAAACGGACAACTGGTCTCATGCACTACGAGCTGGCATGGGATGTCCTCAAGCAATTATCACTCTATTCTCTGCCATAGCTGAGCGACCATTACCTGCAATTACAGAAAAGCCTAACGTCACACATTTGGCAATTGGGTCGGCTATAACAAGGCTAACTGACGGGGATTGGTACGGTGAAAAGGTAGTAGCCTTTAATACTTATAGTTAGTTTTAGCGATCTCGAAATAGCGTTACCTGTTGGATTTGATTTCTAAAGTCCTTACCCAATGAAGGCTTTTGACATCTAAATGGCGTTCGTTTACACCAACCCGATTTTGGGCTGGGTTGGGAAGAGTTTATCGTGAAGGATAGCAAAGAATAATGCGAGCATCTTTATTGTCTGTATTGAATGATAGTTCTCGTCATCTACGGCGCAAAATCATCTATATTTATGCAATCTTGATTAGCGTTAATATCTTGGTCTGGGGATTAGCTTTAATGGCTTTCTATCGCTATCCCCTCCTGCTCGGCACAGCAGCTGTAGCCTATAGCTTTGGACTCCGCCATGCAGTAGATGCCGACCACATTGCCGCAATCGACAACGTCACCCGCAAGTTGATGCAGGAGAATAAACGACCCGTCGGCGTGGGGTTCTTCTTCTCCCTAGGTCATTCCACCATTGTTATTGCCATGTCCGTCGCCATTGCTGTGACAGCTGCCACCATCCAGAAGGACTTTCCTCAATATGAAAAGGTGGGCGGTCTGATTGGTACGTCTGTCTCTGCATTTTTCCTGCTGACGCTCGCCATAGTTAACATGATTGTCCTCTGGGACGTTTTCCAAACCTTCCAACGTGTGAAGCGTGGAGGAGCTTATAGCGAAAGGAGCCTCGATGAATCTTTAAACCAGCGCGGACTCACAGGCCGCTTCTTCCGCCCCCTACTCCGACTGGTCAGTAATAGCTGGCATATGTTTCCTATTGGAGTTTTATTCGGTTTGGGCTTCGATACTGCCACTGAGGTAGGATTATTAGGGATTTCTGCTGCCAGTGCCGCGAAAGGAATGCCCATCTGGAACATCCTACTGTTTCCAGCCTTGTTTACTTCCGGGATGTCGTTGGTAGATACGACAGACGGCATCTTAATGCTGGGTGCTTATGGTTGGGCCTTCGTTAAACCGATCCGCAAGCTCTACTACAACATAACCATCACCTTAATTTCAGTATTGGTAGCTTTAGCTATAGGCACGATCGAAGTCCTGAGCATTATTGGTGATCAACTCAAACTGACAGGCACCTTCTGGGAGTTCATTGGGAAATTGAGCGATAATTTTGGTCTCATCGGCTACTTGATCATTGGCATCTTTATTCTCAGTTGGATTCTTTCAACCATCATCTACAGCATTAAAAAATACGATGACATCGATGTGTTCAGTGCTGCAAGTCCTAATCCCGATAGGGATAGTGAGCGCGATCAAAACAATCGCTGATTTTTGACCACCTCGTCATAAGAAAGATTTGAAAATTTAAGTTTTGTGCTTCCAATGTGATACGCTATGCTAGTTTGATGCTGGGGAAGTCTGGTGAAATCCCGGTACTGTGCCGCAACTGTAATGCGATTTTAGATGAGGGATTTTAGATTTTAGCGGGGAAGTTGCTCACCCAACTTTAATTCAAAATCAGTAATCTCGAATCTAAAATTGATCGAGTCAGAATGCCAGTCTCAAGCGCGTTCTAAGGAGCGTTACTTCACAATTCTCTGCGTCGCACAGAGAAGGAGGATGTTGTGACTTGGCTGATTGAACCCAATGTTTGTCCAGGATTGTTTTATGGCACCTCAGCCCAAGACGGGTTTTTAATTCGTCTCCGCATCCCTGGTGGGCTACTGAATGATCGGCAAGGACAGGTGATCGCGACGCTGGTTGAACAGTGGGGGAGTGAGGCGATCCAGATTACAAATCGAGCCAATTTACAGATTCGCTCAGTTCACACCTCACCCACTGCCGAAGTATTTCAGACGTTACAAGCCCTTGGGCTAGCAGCTCAAAATCCCAGCCTCGATCATCTGCGTAACGTGATGACAAGTCCTACTGCAGGGATTGATTCAGAGGAACTGATAGATACCCGTCCGTTGGTGCAAGCATTAGATGCTCATATTCAAAGTCATTCAGAACTCGCTGGATTGCCTGCCAAATTTAGTATTGGGATTGATGGTGGAGGTGCAGTTGGGATTGGTACTCGATCTGAAATTCCCTGGGAGCATCGTTATAACGAGATTCAGCTTTCGGCAGTAGTAGAAAATGGGGAACGGGGCATGGGGAATGGAGAATGTGCTACCACTCCCGATACCGTATATTTTCGACTGGCATTGGGAGTTGATAAACAGTTGTGGGACACTCAGGTATTGATTTCACCGGATGAATGCGTTTCTGTCGTGGCAGCTTTGGCAAAGGTCTATTTAGATTATGTGAATCAGGCTCCTCAGTTGCAGAAAAAGCCACGGATGAAACATCTCTTGCAAGACTGGGGCGTGGAACAATATCTCCAGCAGGTGAATCAGCAACTTCCGCGTCCGCTGCGACAGGTGACAAACTGCCCACTGTTGTTTCCCACTCAGCGGTCCGGGCATTTAGGGGTTCATCCTCAGAGACAACCGGGATTGTCCTACATCGGGATTAGTCTGAGCTTAGGGCAACTCACCGCAACTCAACTACGTGGATTAGTGCAACTATCCAAAACCTTTGGCAGCAACCATCTCCGACTCACACCCTGGCAAACCGTTCTGCTTCCCGATCTTCCTCATGAACGAATTCCTGATGCATTGCAAAGTCTCTCATCATTAGGATTGGTTGTCTCTGATAATCGGGTTGATCCTGCCATCGTGGCTTGTGCTGGGAAACCAGGCTGTACATCCTCAGCGACCCAAACTCAAATTCATGCGATCGCCCTCGCTGATTATCTCAATCAGCAACTCACCCTAGAAAGCCCTGTCAATATCCATCTCACAGGTTGTTCAAAGTCTTGCGCCCAACCCAGTCCGGCTGAAATTACACTATTGGGAACCGAAATTCCCAAAAAAGATGGTGCGATTGTGGAGGGCTATCGCGTCTATGTGGGATTTAGAGCGATATCGCAAGGTGTTCCAGAAGAAGAATTACATCTTTGTGATGTGATTGCTTCTAATCTGCTACCTCTAATCGAACATTTACTGACCTTGTACAAACAACACCAAGAAACACCCAATGAATCATTTGGAGAATTCACAAACCGATTTTCAATTCCAAAGCTCAAACAATTGATGGCTTCCTCTAAACTTGAGAATTCAATGATTGAAATTGCATGATTGACTATATTCGCAATGGTGATGACATCTATCGCAAATCTTTTGACATCATCCGTGCAGAAGCTAAATTAGATCAATTATCCGATGATTTATCTCATGTGGCAGTGCGGTTAATTCATGCCTGTGGTATGACAGATATCGTGCCAGAGCTCGCGGCTTCACCGAATGCTGTAACAGTAGGACGAGATGCGCTCTTCACAGGTGCGCCAATTTTTTGCGATTCACAAATGGTGGCAAATGGTATTACTCGCAAGCGACTCCCTGCCAGTAATGAGATTATTTGCACCCTCAATCATCCTAAAGTTTTAGAGATTGCCCAGCGCATCAACAATACGCGATCGGCCGCCGCAGTAGAACTTTGGCAGCCGCACATCGCTGGGGCAGTCGTTGCCATTGGCAATGCTCCAACTGCTTTATATCGTTTGCTTGAGTTGCTGGATGAGGGAGTACCCCAACCTGCCCTGATTTTAGGCTTTCCGGTTGGGTTTGTGGGAGCCGCAGAATCCAAAGCAGAACTCGCAGCCAACAGTCGCGGCGTACCCTTCATTACGCTGCATGGACGGCGAGGTGGGAGTGCGATCGCGGCGGCGGCAGTGAATGCATTAGCCAGGGAGAACGAGTTATGACTGAATCACAATTTCCCGCTCAAACAGGGCGATTGTATGGATTAGGTATTGGTCCGGGCGATCCGGAACTGCTGACGCTGAAAGCACACCGAATTTTGACCTCGGTTCCCGTAATTGCCTATCCGACATTAGAGAACGGCAAATTCCTGGCACGGGCAATCGTGGCGGATTTCATTCATCCTGATCAGATTGAAATTCCCCTGCCATTGCCCTTTAGCGTGGAGCGATCGTCTCAACCGTATTACGATATTGCCGCCAAGAAAATTGCTGAACATTTGAGTGCGGGACGGGATGTAGCGGTGCTGTGTGAGGGAGAACCGATGCTG
>JAFASY010000086.1 GCA_019244235.1 Chroococcidiopsidaceae cyanobacterium CP_BM_ER_R8_30 | reverse complement strand
GACCTAGTTCTTGCTCCTCAGTGCGATTCCAGAACATCTCACCTGGCGCTTGCTCTACATGGCTATCAAATGGATTGCTATGAGGGTTTTTACCTAGATTCGCCTGTGGTTGAGACCAATCTGAGGTGAAGGGGTTAGCAAAAGCATCTGAGCCTGTTGCCTCAGTCATGCGTTCTGCTGGAGATATTGTTGTAGAGCTCTCCAATGGATCGTGGTGAGGCGTCAGCTCCAACTCAGTCTCATGTTCATGCTTACGACTAAAAGAGTTAAAGTCAAGGCTAGTAGGATCAAAATTATCCAACATTGCCAAATCTTCTAGTTCGGGTTGCCCACCTGCTTGTTCTGAAGAAACAGCATTGAAAGCTGGTTCATCAACTGGGGGTTGTTTGATTGCGGCACTATGAGCTGAATGATCGTAACTTTCATATTGACCAACAGTTTCCAAACCCTTATGAGCATAGTCAAGAACTTCTGGGTTCTCTGTCAGGCTTAGCACTGCCTGATATTGTTCTCGCGCCACGTCATACCGCTGGAGAACGCAGTAGATATGGCCCTTCAAAAGACGACTGCTAGGATCTTCTGGAAACTTCTGGACTAATCGATCTACTAGTTGTTCTGCTTCTTTGTAGTTACCTTGGATGTAGGCTTTCTGGGCCTGTTGATATTCTCGATCGTAAGCTGCACTTGATGCCATTTCCCGCCTCCGTAGCTGATCACGTTATCCACCGTCTGCTATGTAAAATTGCCGTTTGATCCAGCAGTCGAATACGCTGGTTGTTTTTTTCATCCAACAACCACTCGCCCCGCAGGAATAAAGCTATGGTATCAGGCACATTTGTTTCTGCTGCCTGCATCCTTTCTAAATCGAGCCAGCCCATGCCAACAATTTGGTCAACTGCCAATCCCAACATTGTGTTTTGATCTTCAATAGCAATTACCGGAATTTCTGCTCGTTCTGTATTCAAGGCAGTTGGCTTCCCAAGTAATTGACCGAGGTCAGCTACCCAAACCACTTGCCCTCGCAAGTTTATAGTACCCAGAAGCAGAGGAGAAGCGTTCGGGATTGGGGTAATGCGGTCAAGCGGAGTCGCGATGACTTCCCTAATTCCCGCAGCGCTCAGTGCAAACTCCTGATGATCTTCAGAAAAAATATAAAAACGTAAGTATAGCTCTCCATCGGGTCTTTCGAGTTCCTGGAATTCAGGCAATTGACCCTGGATACTGTTTGTTAACAAATCTGGATTTCCAGTCATGGGCGATGACTCGATTGTAGTAGTTTTCTGACTGTCCCTAGAAACTCCTTGGGTTTAAAGGGCTTGACTATGTAGGCATCTGCGCCTTGCTTCATTCCCCAATAGCGATCAAATTCTTCACCCTTAGTTGAACACATGACCACCATGACACTTTGGGTTTCAGGGTTAGTCTTCAGTCTACGACAAAGCTCGTAGCCGTTCATTTTAGGCATGACAATATCCATGACTACTATGTCTGGGCAAGAGAGCTGAATCCTCTCCATCGCTTCAACCCCATCGTTGGCCACTGTAACTGTCAGACCAGTACCCTTTAGGATATCTGAGATGATCTCCCTTTGGGTAGGACTATCCTCTACCACCAGAATTGTACTCATAACTGCTAGTCTCCCCCCTGGCTCAAACATTCCTCGCTCGGAACGAGTTACCATTGTCCGCCCTTAAAATCTTAATCAATAGAATACATGAGTTGCCGACTAATTGACTAGGCGGCGCTGTTGAAGAGTGAGCTGTCTATATAATATCAATAACTTCTCATTTGTTAAGCTTTTAACAAATTGGTGTTACCATAGAAAAGCTTAAGAAATTGATAGATTGAAAGTGTAAAATTCAGCTCGAAAAGATGAAATATTGCTGTACAATAAGAGCTTAACGCTGCTTTTACTATACATCCAAGCGAAATATCACTGATTACTTTGAAAGGTTGAAGCGTCCGTTCTGGCCGACTTCAGTAAATTTACGGTGGTCTGGACAGGATCTACATGTTGTATTCCAGAATAGAGTTTGTGGTGATAACCGTTATCCTTGTCCACACATGACCCATTCCGGGAGCTGAGGTTGGACATCAGAGACATTAAGAGGGCAAGCAGTGTGCTGTATTTAGCAGAAGTACAAAAGCAGAAGACTGGATTTATGGGGGCTGCTAAAGCAGAACTCAAGCTGCTGGCTTGTCAGCGAGCGGATCAAAGTTGGAATCCTTTACCAAAAGAAGAATTCATTCCCGCTCCTTCTGAAGAAGCCAATAGCTTAAATGATGGCACGCTAGTACTAGCTGACTTAAATTTGCAGCGGCAAGTGCAGCGGCTTCAAGAAGCAGGGCGTCCACTCGTCAGCATTTTGCAAAATTTCTCTCGCCAATTGGAAAAGTTTAAAAGTCAGGAAGAAGAAATTGCTCAGTGGAAGCAGTCATTAACTTATCAAAGTCAGGAGCTGAATAGCCGCCAGATGGAAGTAGAAGCGCGGTTGGAAGAACTGCAACAGATGGAGGCAGACTTTGAACGGTTGGAGGCACAGCGGCAGGAAATTGAGATAGCCCAAGAGGAGAGTCAACGTCTAAGAGACGAGGTTGAGCGCCATTGCCGGGAGTTAGAGGGAGCCTGGGAACAGCTGCTGGGTGAACAGCGCCGTCTACAGGAGCAAAAGATGACTGGTTTGGAGCAAGAACAGACTCTCCAGATTCAGGAATTACTGACTCGCATTGAGGATGGTGTGCCTTCTGCAAAAGCATTGCTGCTAGAGCTAGACCTCTCTTTTGAAATGGTTGCCAAACAGCAAGATCTCCTCAATCAGCAATGGCAACAACTTCAAGAGCAACGTGACTCTGCCCACCAGCAGCAACAGGAAGTCACAAGCCTTACCCAAGCTTTGCAAAACCGTCATGCAGAATGGCAGCAAGCTCAAAGTACTCTAGAGCAGGCAAAATCGGATCTGCAAGTACAGAGATCGATTTTGCTGACTAAGCAAGAGCAAGCCCAAATGCTTAGTATGCAACTGCGGCAGTCTGAGGATTTATACCAGCAGATTCAACGCCTGATTGAGGAGTCTTTAGATGTTGAAGTCAGCCAGAGAGTAGATGTGACAGCGATGGAAAAGATACCTCTAGACCAGCTACAACAACTGGTGCAGACATCTACTAACATGCTGCACAAAGCGGAGCGATTTGTCGGTGAGCAGGAAGAAGAGCTGAAATTTCTCCAGTGTACGATTGCAGAACTGCAAGCAAGTCTTCCGCATGCCGTAGAATCTAGCCGACAGTCTCTAGAGACAGAATTGGTTGAGGAACAAGACCGCTATCGCATGCTCAATGAAACCCTAGTAGGTCAACGTGAGAATCTGCGAGAACGGCAAAGGGCCCTCAAGCAGCATCAGCAGGTACTATGGCGTCGGCAAGGTAATAGCATGGAGCAAGGCCAACAGGCGCAGGAGAACCTTAAGCCGATTTTGGCTCAAATTTCAACACAGAAACAACAACAGTCTCAGGAGCTACAAGAGCTGGGACGACAGATTGAGCAGATGCGCTCTAGCATTCAGACAGCGTTGGCAGCAGTCGAGTCCCAATCGCGATCTCAAGAAGCGCAGCAGCAAGAGCTACAAAGCCTAGGACAGAATTTACTTGCCTTACAGACTGCGACAGCAGAAAAATGGGGGCGGATTAATCTCTATCAAGAAATGCTACAGCCAGTTCAAGACTGCCTTGATGTGTTGCGCCAGCGGCTAGAGGCTTTTAAACACAACCTCGCTCAAGTAGAAGCAGCTAGTCATAACCAACAGCAAACCATTGCCCAAATTCGCCAGACTCTTGCACATGCCACAATTCCTCAAAGCCAACCTGAGTTTAGATAGCTGAGGCACTCTAGCGTCAAACTCCTGTGGCTAGTGAAGTTACAACAATTTGTTAGATAGATTTAGATTGGTGCTGTCAGCTCAGCTAAAGCCTGTTTCAGCAGTGGCGGCAACTGGCGCATAATCTTTCCTTTCGGACGCTCAACTGCTACTAACGTTACCTGTGCCTTAGCATATAGCTCTTGCCCGTCTGGGGATTTAATTTCATAATTCCAATTAATTCGGACACCGTTCATTTCTAAGAGACGCGTCTTGACAACAGCCGCTGTTCCCATGCGTAGCGGACGATGATAGCGCACAGCAAGCTCCACTACTGGTAGATCGCATCCCAAAGCAACAAGATCAGCGAACTCGATACCTATTGAGCGCAAACACTCTATCCGTGCCTCCTCCATCCAGGTGAGATAAGAACCATGCCAGATATTGCCTGCATAGTCAGTATGATGAGGTTGTGCCCGCACAGTATATTCAAACCAGCGTTCACTAGATACCTGCGGCAGGTTAGGGGCATCATCTGAAGTTTCGTATGGGATAGACATTAGTGATTGATTGGAGCACCTGTCACCTCATCAATTTTAGGGTCTATAGAAGGCGATATTGATGAGTGACGCCAACCAGTAGGAATCAAACGTAAATTTCCAGGTGGTGCAATCGTTCCGCCTCGCCGTACAGGGTTAATCTGTCGAGGCTCGGCTAGCGCCAGTTGTACGTGAGATAGTAGCGTTGCCAGCACTAATTTCATTTCGAACTGAGCTAACGCCATTCCTATACAGCGACGGTTACCCCCACCAAAAGGTAAAAATTCATAGGGCGAAAATTGCCGTTCCAAAAACCGCTCTGGTCTAAAATGCTCAGGCTCGGGATATAAATCCTCTCGCTGATGGGTCAAGTAGATACAAGGATTGAGCGATGTACCTGCCTCAAATTGGTGACCCATTATCTGGATGGGCGCTTGTACAATCCGAGAGAAAGTAAACAAGCCGACTGGATATATGCGTAGCGTTTCAGAGCAAACTGCACTTAGATAGGGAAGTTTTGCGATCGCAGTGGGTTCTGGTTCAAAACCAAGGGAATCCAGCTCTGTCAGCAATTTTTTATGGACTTGGGGTAAATAGTGAATCCAGTACAAAGCCCAAGTCAGGGCAGTGGTAGTAGTATCATAACCTGCTACTAGCAATGTCATTAGTTCATCACGCAATTCCGTATCGGTCATGGGCTGACCTGCCTGATCGCGAGCGAGCATCATCATGCTTAAGATATCTTCACCAAGTAGACTAGGATTGTCCCGACGACGGTGAATTTCAGCATAAATTAGCTCATCAGCAAGCATCCGTTGGCGCACAAAGCCTCCCCATACACTCCAGGAACCCAAATCCAACTGGAGTTGCCGGATAAATAGAAAGCTGGAACGCCAGGGAGAGCTAAACGCACTCATCATTGAACTCAAGAGTTGTTTAAGCTGTTGGAAACGCGCTCCCTCATTCAAGCCAAATACGGCACGCAAGATCACTTGCATCGAGATTTCTTGCATGGAAGACCTGATGTTGAAGGGTTGAGCAATCGTCCACTGGTTCATCACTTGCTGGGTAATGTCACAAATTAACTGACCATAAGCCCGCATCCGTTCGCCGTGGAAAGGGGGTGTTAGCAGCCGACGTTGCTGCTGGTGGCGATTGCCATCCATCAAGAGGAGCGAGTTAGCCCCAAAAATCGGCTGTATAAATTTGTTGGCATGTCCCGAGTTAAATAGCTTTTGGTCAGCGGTAAAAATTTCCTCAATCCCTTGGGGATGACTGAACACTACTAAGGGGGGAAAGCCAATGAAGCGAATGGTAAAGATGTCTCCGTAGTCTTGATAACACTTATCTAAGTACTCCAGTGGGTTTGTAATTAACTGAATTGTTTGCAATAACTCTGGTGTTTTTGGACCATTGGGCAATTTCATAACAGTTCCTTACTTCAAGTTTTTTTAACCAATGTCTTTAAGTGGTATCGTAACCTAATCAATTTTAGGCATGTACCCAAATGGAACTATGAATTCATGTTTAGCCCTCAGATTTAAAGCCGGAAAATTATGCAATTATTACAAAATTTTACATTGTTTAACTCAATCTCAAAGTTCAGAATTTTCCGAAATTTTTTGGTAATGTAATTATTGAGAAACGAATTGAATAAAGTTCAGCATAACGCGATAGCAAGAGAATAACATGAAAGAATTCCAACTACAGGGAATAATCATCTTGCCCTGGTTTGCAAGGATTTAGCACGCACCTTAGATTTCTACAGCAATATTCTTGGCCTTTCTTTAGTTAAGACTATCGAGTTACCAGGCGGTGGAAAGCACTTTTTCTTTGATATTGGAAATGGTGATGCTCTAGCTTTCTTCTGGTTTCCCCAAGCACCTGAAGCAGCACCAGGCATTGCCTCTGTAGCACCGGATGCTTTTCAAACTGGTAATATTGTCACGGCACATGGGTCAATGAATCATGTGTCATTTAATATTTCACTGGACAAGGTTGAAGAGTACAGAGCTAAGTTGATATTAAAGGGAATTCAAGTCACGCCGATTCTTCACCATGCGGACGTGCCGTCAGGCTACGTGCCTGAGCTGGATGAAAGTACATTCATCTCCTCATTTTATTTCTTTGATCCTGATGGCATCTTACTAGAGTTTGCTGCGAATGTACGCAAGTTGGGTGACCCAGAACGAGACCTTAACCATGAACTGACCCAAGCAGTCAAAACAGAGTGAGTTGGTAACTGAACCCGAAAGCGTAATAAAAAGGGAGTAAACATGCGGTTATGGGACTGACTCGCTCGGCAGCACTCGACTATGCAAAACAGGGTATTCGGATCAATGCGGTTAATCCTGGCTTTATTGCGACTGAGATGATCGATCGCATAGTAGATAATACAGGTGGCACTACTGATGGTTTAGCGTCTACAGTCCCGATGGGGCGTGTGGGTCAGGCAGAGGAAATCGCTCAAGCTGTCGTTTTTCTATGCTCTGATGCTGCCAGATACATCACTGGACAACCTTTAGTGGTAGATGGTGGATTTACAACGAATTAGTCGAGACATCACAATCAGGGCTAATCTTGTCTGTCCTAAGCACTGGCTTGGTCTAGGAGTTGGAGCGAGGCTGGGTCAACGTTTTCTTGGCGTGATACCAAGTTGCGTTCTAAAAGCTAATCCTTAAATGAGGAAAATAGGTCATGGAGCGTAATTTTTCTGGAGCAGACGAGAGAGCAACCAGTCCCTCACACACTTTATCTATTACCGCATCTAAGGATTTCAAAATCTTGTTATAG
>JAFASY010000318.1 GCA_019244235.1 Chroococcidiopsidaceae cyanobacterium CP_BM_ER_R8_30 | reverse complement strand
ACAATTCAGGGTACTGTCGCTCAAGATGTACGTCTTGGAGTTTATAGAAACTTTCAAGGTGTAGGACAAGTTGTCAGCTGTCCAACAATTACCCGTACTGGAGTGACAAATGGTGTTAATCCATTTGATGTTGCCCTAAGCTTTGGTAACCCCTACGCAGGGCAGACAGGAGCAATTTTATTTACAACGAATAGCGCATTTATTCCTGGCAGTAATTCGCGACTAGATCTAGTGTCGACATCTTTAAATAGTCAGAATGGAGTACTAACTATTGTCCCCGATTCTAATCTAGCGGGAACCAGCAGGAATATCTTTAATGCTACATCTGGACTTACAGCATTACCGTTCGCAGTTTATAACGGTAGCATGGATGTTGAATTCCCTAATGGAGGCAAAAGTGTAGTTGGCAAAGTAGATGTGTTGGGATTTCTTGGAACTAACTTTTATGGTCGATATGTGGCTAACTTTAGTGGAACTCTGGTCAGCAACATACAATGTCCTAACCCTAGTTAGGACGAATTAACCTCTAAGAATGGAAGTGTAACATATTTACATTATGTGGTGTAGCTTTCTCCCTAGAGCAATAGGGAGAAAGCCATAGTAGTAAGGGAATTGCCGGGGGCAAAGAACTTTTGTCGGGAAAGTGCCGCAAAAATCTGGAACTAACATCCCGGTCGAGGAGATCCTGGTTTACAGTTCCTTGCTCGTCTACTAAGAGTTGCAGTGCTTGGGAGCAGGTGAGTTCTTGATTTTTTAGTCTAGCCCACGCGGAGGTAATACAATAGGTGATTAATTCGGGAAACGGTAATGGTTGCAAATCCAGGCTTCCCTAAAATGACTCCACAGGAGTATCTAATATGGGAAGAAGCGCAACCGCTGCGCTACGAATATTTGCATGGCGAAGTGGTGGCGATGACGGGGGGGACGATTCCCCACAACCAGGTGGCTGTGAACCTGGCGACATTGTTGAAAGCACATCTGCGGGGGAAGGGCTGTAAAGTTCTGACAAGTGATGCTAAGGTGGCTGTGTCTGAGCAGGGACCGTTTCACTATGCGGATGTGTCAGTGACCTGCGATGAGAGAGATCGTGCTGCCCGTCAAGCAATCCGCTATCCCTGCTTAGTTGCAGAGGTATTGTCACCAAGTACCGAGGCGGTTGACCGAGGGGAAAAGTTTCGTCAGTATCGGCGGATTGAGACCCTGCAAGAGTATCTGCTGATCGACCCCGATCGCTTCAGTGTGGAGTGCTATCGACTGAATGAACGGGGCAATTGGGAACTATTTCAGTTTCCGTTAGAGGATTCTCAGGTAGCAGATTGTGAGGTGGAGTTGACTAGTGTAGGGCTGAAATTTTCACTAACCCTGCTGTACGAGGATGTAGAGCTGCTACCGTTGGGCTGAAAAATTCACAACGAAGAGAGCTGGCAAGCATAGTTTTGTTTGCCTAAAACGTTTTCCTCAGTTTTGACCTAAGTTGTCTATATTAGAATTTCAGCCCGCGCTGGCAAATTCTGTATGTCAGCGCCTGAATTATATTCGCCTAGATATCTCAACATGGTTCAAACAGTATGGCTCGCAAGACATGGCAACCGGATCGACTTCGTTAATCCTGAGTGGTTTAAGACTGCTGAGCGACGTTACGATCCACATCTTTCCGATGATGGTGTAGTGCAAGCCCAGCAATTAGCTCAACGCCTTAAGGGAGAAAGCATTGCTCATATCTTTGCCTCACCCTTTCTGCGGACAGTGCAAACGGCGAACCAGGTTGCTGAAGTTCTAGATCTACCCATTAAACTTGAGTCTGGTTTGAGCGAATGGCTCAATCCTGTTTGGATGCCAGCAACCCCAGAGAAACTATCCCTCGAAGCCTTGGTCGAACTATTTCCTAGGATTGACCGCAGCTACATCTCGCGCGTTGTTGCTGAATACCCTGAAACAGGGGAAGAAGCCCTAGAGCGCTCTGGAAAAACGGCAAGGATTCTAGTCGATGAGTTTTCAGAAGACATTTTATTAGTGGGTCACGGTGCATCGGTTATGGGGGCAACAATGGGGCTAGTCGGCGGAATTGGCAAGTCCGAAGTCAATGCTGCCTTATGCTGCTTGGTTAAAATTGTGCGTCACGATCAAGAATGGGTAATGGAACTGAATGGAGATACTTCCCACCTCAGTCAAACAGAAAAGGTGATTCGATTCAATTAACATCGACACCCATGAAGAAAGCCATATGATCACAATTGCCCATCTCGGTCCCCCTGGCACTTTCAGTGAAGAAGCCGCTACAGTGTATGGTGGTCCCGATGCCCAATACCTATCTCTTATCAGTATGCCTGCTGTCGTTACAGCCATTGAAACAGGGGTGGCAACGGCAGGAGTGCTGCCGATTGAAAACGTTTTAGAAGGCAGTGTCACAACGACGCTGGATCTGCTCATCCATGAAACTAATTTACAGATCTGTGGTGAGACTGTTATTGCCATCCGTTTTTATTTGGTAGGACGTGAAGGTTTGAGTTTACCAGAGATCAAGGTTCTCTACGCGCACCCTCAATCACTTGGTCAATGCCGTCGCTTTGTCGAGCGCTGCTTGCCGGGGGTAGAAACAGTAGCTTCACTAAGTAACAGTGCTGCCCCAGCTGAGGCACTAGCTGATGGACGAGCAGCCGCTGCCATCAGTAGCTTTCGTGCTGCCGAACTCACTGGTGCGCAATTCTTAGCCCACAATATTCAGGATCGTTCCAGTAATGTCACGCGGTTTATTGCCCTTGGTCGCAAGGATTGTCCGCCAACAGGAGATGACAAAACGAGTTTCTGCTTTGGTTTTCACGAAGATCGCGCTGGAACGTTAGTTGATGCATTAGATGAATTAGCTCGTGAAGGCATTAATATGACTAAGCTGGAGTCGCGACCATCTAAAGAAGTCTTGGGGCAATACATTTTCTGGGTTGACATCAATGGACATCGAGATGAAGACCATGTGGCACTGGCACTTGAGCGGATCAGGGCTAAGACTAGCCTTTTCAAGGTGTGCGGGAGCTACCCACGCTATGCGAAACTCAATGACCTTGTCAATTCGTAGCTCACATCGCAAAATCTCTGTCTATATAGCTTGGGCTTACGGTGGTACCATACCCTTCAGTTGCGGTTAAGAAGCCTGACAAATCACTTTTTGGGATTTGAAGAAAATATGACACTACTTCTAGCAGGAGACATCGGCGGCACTAAAACGATTTTACGTTTAGTTGAACAGCAAGCTGGGGGGTTTATGTGCAGCTTAGATCAAGCGACTTACTCCAGCCATGAATTTCCAGATTTAGTACCGATAGTGCGGCATTTTCTAGAGGCAGCAGCTCAGCACCTCGGTAAGGTACCTAAGCCACAAAAGGCTTGCTTTGCGATCGCCGGTCCAATTGTTGACAATACAGCAAAGCTGACAAATCTGACTTGGTTTCTCGAAACCGAGTCTCTAGAGAAAGAACTAGGCATTGCTACCATCTCTTTGATCAATGACTTTGCTGCTGTTGGCTATGGCATTCTAGGTCTGGAGGCGCAAGATCTTTACACCCTACAAGCTGGGCAACTCATCAGCGATGCCCCTATAGCAGTGATTGGTGCAGGAACGGGCTTGGGTGAAGGCTTTTTAATCAAGCAGGGAGACAGCCATCAAATCTTTCCTTCTGAAGGTGGACATGTAGACTTTGCTCCCCGTGACGAGTCAGAGTTTCTGTTGTTGAAATATCTGCGCGATAAGCACAAGATCCAGCGCGTTTCAGTCGAACGTGTCGTTTCGGGTCCAGGCATTATAGCAATTTACCAGTTCTTGCGCGATCGGCAAGCTGCTACTGAATCGCCAGACATTGGGCAAGTGGTAAGAACTTGGGAACAGGAGACTGGGCAGAGTGAGAAAACTGTTGATCCAGCTGCGGTCATCGCAGCAGCAGCAATTGCTAAGCGTGATCGCCTGTCTGAGGAAACTATGCAGATCTTTGTTGAAGCCTATGGAGCTGAAGCTGGTAATCTTGCACTCAAACTCTTGCCATACGGAGGTCTTTATATTGCTGGAGGCATTGCCCCCAAAATATTAGCTCTGATGCAAGAGGGCCGTTTTCTCCATACCTTTACTTATAAAGGTCGCATGAGTGCGCTTCTCGAAAATATTCCCGTATATATTATCCTAAATCAGGAGGTAGGGCTAATCGGAGCAGCAATTTGTGCAGCTCGACTGTAAGGGTGCAATATGCTAACAGTATTTTCTGCTAAGTATCGCCAGCTTTTAGGTCGGCATTACCACTCAGCTTGTGTTCAAAACCTTCCAGGAGTCATTTTCGGATTCACGGCACTTCTAGTTACTTGCGGAGGAAACGCTTTAGCAGTGTCGGCAGCACCACAGGCAAGAGACGTGGTAACTTTCAAAAATTTTGCCGACTGGTGTACGAATAAAGCAGGTCTGACTTATGGTGCCAGACATACTGTGGAAGTGTTATTGCAAAAAGCAGGTACCAAGAACTGCGATTTAGCCAATCAAAAGCTTTCAAGTCTCACTGAACTCGACCTGAGCGAAAGTCAAATTTCAGACATCAGCCCTTTACAATCTCTAACTCACCTTACTTACCTCTATCTGTACATCAATCAAATTTCAGACATCAGCCCTTTACAATCTCTAACTCACCTTACTTACCTCTACCTCAGCGAAAATCAAATTTCTGATCTGAGCCCTCTACAATCTTTGACCAACCTAGTAGATATAAACCTTGGTGACAATCAAATTTCAGATATCAGCCCTCTAAAATCTTTGACTAATTTAACTGGTCTCCTCCTTTATGATAATAAGATTAATAACATTAGTCCGCTACAGTACTTAACTCATCTAACTTATCTCGACCTCAGTTTTAATAGTCAAATCTCAGATATCAGCCCTCTCAAGTCTTTGACTAATCTAACTGGTCTTGATCTTAGCAACAACAAAATTACAGACATCAGTCCTCTAAAAAACCTGATCGATCTCACTAGCCTGCGCATCTATAGCAATCAAATTACAGATATTAGTCCCTTGCGCTCACTAACAAATCTAACAGAACTCTATCTCAACGATAATCAGATCTCAAATATTAAACCCTTAAAATCTCTAACTGAACTAACAAGCCTATATCTGCAAAAAAATCCAATTCTTGATAAAACTTGTCCAATAAATAATAAGAATGTCTGTTTTTTTAATTAAATAAGTTGATTTTTCATTCTATATCAAAGCACCTTATCTGTAGGAGTAGAAATTGGGCTTTCGCAGCTCGATTGCTTGAGCTTGCAAGGGGCGCAGTCGCCGGAGCTGCCAAGGCGCAAACCGTTGAGTTCAGGCATGAAAATCGCTGTGGAATTGGGAATTGCTGTGGAATTGTTTAAGCAGTATTCGGTTAATTTACTGACTTTGTTAACGATTTTTAACATAAAAATTGTAAATTGCGCGATCGGAGAGAGAAAATAATATTAGAGGGTCTTCAATGCTTTGCCTCAAACTAGGAGCCTGCTATCAGTGGTATTACAAGTCCAAACAAGCACTTACGAATCTAAAACTCAAGAAATTGCCAAAGAACTTCTGGCGGCAACCAGAGAGAACCGCTCTTTCTTCGCTGAGTTGCGTAACCAGATGCGATGGGATGATAAGTTACTTGCCTGGGCAATGGGCAATCCAGGGCTGAGGGTACAGTTGTTTCGCTTCATTGACTGCTTACCTTCACTGCGAAGCAAATCAGAAATTGCTAGTCATTTGCAAGAATATCTGGGGGATGAATCTGTTGAACTCCCAGCAGCTCTTAAAGGTATACTTAACTTTACTAGCCCTGACTCGATGCCAGGTCAGCTCGCAGCAACAACTGTTGCTACAGCTGTTGAGACTCTGGCGCATAAATATATTGCTGGGGAAAACATTAAGCAGGTTGTTAAAACAATTGAGCAACTGCGCAAAGAGAAGATGACTTTCACTCTCGATCTCCTAGGAGAGGCAGTCATTACAGAAGCTGAAGCTCAGTCTTATCTAAATCGTTATCTGGAATTGATAACTCAACTAACAGAGGCTGCTAAGCGATGGACGCCAATTGCGGCAATCTCCTACGCAGATGGAGAGCTTTTACCACAGATTCAAGTCTCTGTCAAGTTAACGGCATTTTACTCTCAGTTTGATCCGTTAGATGCCCAAGGCAGTGAGGAGCGAGTGAGAGAACGCATCCGCACTTTACTACGTCATGCCAAAAAGTCGGGGGCTGCTGTTCACTTTGATATGGAACAGTACGCCTACAAAGACCTTACCCTTTCCATACTAAAACAACTGTTGATGGAGGAGGAATTCCGCAGTCGCACAGATCTAGGTATAACTATTCAGGCTTATCTACGAGATAGTGAACAAGATGTGCGGGAATTAATCGATTGGGTAAAACAGCGGGGCTATCCTTTGACAGTGCGGTTAGTTAAAGGTGCTTACTGGGATCAGGAAACAATTAAAGCCGTGCAGAAAGATTGGCCTCAGCCTGTATATAACGATAAAGCGGCGACAGATGCCAACTTTGAAACAATTACCCAGTTGCTGTTAGAAAACCATGAATATCTTTATTCAGCGATTGGTAGTCACAATGTGAGATCGCAAGCTCATGCGATCGCAATAGCCGAAAGCCTCAAGATCCCGAATCGTCGGTTTGAGATGCAAGTGCTTTATGGCATGGGAGATAAATTAGCAAAAGCTCTAGTCGCGCGAGGTTATCGAGTACGTGTCTATTGCCCCTATGGGGAACTGCTGCCAGGAATGGCTTATCTCATTCGTCGCTTGCTGGAGAATACAGCTAACAGTTCTTTCTTGCGGCAAAGCTTGGAAGAACGCCCGGTTGAGGAGTTGTTGGCAGCACCGTTTTTAGAGCAGGGGAAGCAGCGCGAAGTCCGAGCGGAGGTCTCCTCCGCTCGGAACTTCCTAAGAGAGGGGGAGCAGGGGGAGAATACTTCCTCTTTCCACAATGCTGCTGATACGGATTATGCAGAGTCGGAGTCAAGAGAGCAGGCGCTAGTAGCCTTCCAAAAAGTCCAAACTCAGTTGGGCAAAACTTATTTGCCGTTCGTCAATGGTGAGTTTCAATCTACATCTGAAACAGTGGATTCGGTCAATCCTTCTAACTTCAATGAGGTGATTGGCACAATTCATCTGCTTTCTGTTGCACAGGCAGAACAAGCAATGCAGGCAGCCGTGGCAGCCTTTCCAGGTTGGCGACGTACACCAGTCCGGCAAAGGGCAGGAATGTTGCGTAAAGCCGCAGAGTTGATGGAAGAGCGGCGGACCGAACTGGCAGTCTGGATTGTCTTAGAAGTCGGTAAGCCTTTGCGGGAAGCGGATGCAGAGGTGTCTGAGGCAATTGACTTTTGCCGCTACTACGCAGCAGAAATGGAACGGCTTGACCGGGGTTATGATTATGACCTGGCTGGCGAAACGAATCGCTATCACTATCAACCACGGGGTATTGCCGTGGTCATTTCTCCCTGGAACTTCCCCTTAGCGATCGCAACAGGCATGACAGTGGCAGCATTGGTGACTGGTAACTGTACTTTGCTAAAACCAGCTGAGACAGCCTCAGTGATTGCGGCAAAATTGGCAGAAATCTTGCTAGAGGCAGGGATTCCTAAAGGAGTTTTTCAGTACGTACCTGGCAGAGGTTCCCAGGTAGGGGCTTACATCGTGAAGCATCCCGATACCCACTTGATTGCCTTTACAGGTTCTCAGGCAGTGGGGTGCCAGATTTACGCCGATGCCGCTATCTTACAACCTGGTCAGAAGCATCTGAAGCGAGTGATTGCAGAGATGGGAGGCAAGAATACGATTATTGTGGATGAAAGTGCTGACCTCGATCAGGCAGTTCTGGGAGTGGTGCAGTCTGCTTTTGGTTACAGTGGGCAAAAGTGTTCTGCTGCATCAAGAGTGGTTGTTTTAGAACCAATCTATGACACCTTTGTCCAACGCTTGGTTGAAGCAACGCGATCTCTCAACATTGGTGCAGCCGATCTACCCAGTACTCAAGTTGGTCCTGTGATTGATGCTAAAGCAAGAGATCGGATTCGGGAGTACATTGAGATTGGTAGGGCAGAAGCAAAAGTGGCACTAGAGATGGCTGCTGCTGACACTGGATATTTTATTGGTCCAGTCATCTTCACCGATGTTCCTCCCACCGCTACTATTGCCCAGGAAGAAATTTTTGGTCCGGTTGTGGCAGTCCTGCGAGCGCCGGATTTTGAGGCAGCAATTGTGATCGCCAATAACACAAAATACGCTTTAACTGGAGGTCTCTACTCTCGGACTCCTTCCCACATCCAGCTAGCAAAAGAGCAGCTTGAAGTCGGCAATCTCTATATCAATCGGACTATTACTGGTGC
>JAFASY010000250.1 GCA_019244235.1 Chroococcidiopsidaceae cyanobacterium CP_BM_ER_R8_30 | reverse complement strand
TCCCCGGAGCAAACCGGACGAATGAACCGAGCAATAGATTACCGGAGTGATTTTTACTCCCTTGGTGTTACTTTTTTCGAACTGCTCACTCATCGGTTACCTTTTGAGGTTTCTGATGCAATGGAGTTAGTACACTGTCATGTTGCTAAACTACCTCCGTTTCCTCATGAAATCAATTCAGAGATTCCTAAAGCTGTTTCAGATATCGTTATAAAGCTGTTAGCGAAAACTGCTGAGTCTAGATATCAAAGTGCTTACGGAATTAAATTTGATTTGCAGTTATGTCTGACACAGTTACAAACTAATAATCAAATTTTGGAATTTCCTTTAGCTTGTCATGACGCATCAGAAAAATTTCAAATTCCACAAAAGCTTTATGGTAGAGAAAAAGAGATTGAATTCCTGATGACGACCTGTGAGCGGGCAGGGGAAGGAATTAATGGGGGACCAGAAATGATGTTAGTGGCAGGTTATTCCGGTATTGGAAAGTCTGCCATAGTGCAAGAAATTTATAAACCCCTAACTCGGCAGAGAGGCTATTTCATCTCTGGTAAATTTGAACAGTTCCAGCACAATATTCCTTATTCCGCTGTCGTACGTGCCTTTCAATCACTGGTACGGCAATTGTTAAGCGAAGGTGAAGCACAACTGTCCCGGTGGCGAGAAAAACTCTTGACTACTTTGAGTTTGAATGGACAAATTATTATTGATGTAATTCCTGAAGTGGAATTAATTATTGGACCTCAGCTACCTGTACAACAGCTAGAACCAGCAGAGTCTGAAAAGCGCTTTAATTTGGTGTTTCAAAATTTCATTCACGTATTTTGTCAACAGTCTCATCCATTAGTCATCTTTTTAGATGATCTACAGTGGTCTGACTCTGCAACTCTTAAATTGATAGAGTTAATGATGACAGATAAACGGATGCAATATCTATTCTTAATAGGAGCATATCGAGATAACGAAGTTAGCCCATTACATCCGTTAACAATTGCTCTTAACGCGCTAAAAGCTCAAAGAGTTACTCTTAATAAGATTACATTAGGACCTTTAAATCTCGATCAGATAAATCAACTAATTACTGATACTTTACGTTGTGACGTTAGCGCTGTAATACCACTAGCAGAATTAGTGATGGATAAAACTGGAGGTAATCCATTCTTTGTCAAAGAATTTCTCAAAACTTTATATGAGGAAAACCTTCTCACTTTTAATCTAAAACAAGGGGCTTGGAAGTGGAATATTGCTCAAATTGTAGAAATGGATATTACTAACAATGTAGTGGAGTTAATGATAGGCAAGTTAAAAAAACTATCGGAATCAACACAGCAGACTTTGCGCTTAGCAGCTTGTATAGGTAATAGTTTCGATTTAGTCACGCTCTCAATCGTCAATGAAAAATCAACCGCTGAAACTTTCACTGAACTCTTACCAGCAATTCAACAAGGCTTAATCTTGCCAACCTCCAAGTTAGAAGTAGCTTCTAAAGAGCTCGATTCTCAACTGTTAATACTCAATCATAAGTTCCTACACGATCGAGTGCAGCAGGCAGCTTATGCACTAATTAGTAATGACCAGAAAAAAGTAATTCATCTGACAATCGGTCGGCTATTATTAAGTAATACATCTGTAGAAGCAAGAGCAGAAAAAATCTTTGATTTCGTCGCCCATTTGAATCAGGGCTGGGACTTAATTACAGATGATCAAGAAAAATTAGAATTAGCCCGATTGAATTTGGAAGCAGGTCAAAAAGCAAAAGATGCAACGGCTTACGCTTCAGCAAGAGAATACCTGAATGTTGGCAATAATAGTTTACCCATAAATTTTTGGAAAGAAAACTATGAATTGGCTTTTGCACTTCATAAAGAACTAGCAGAAGTTGAATATCTCAATAGCAATTTCGATAAATCAGAAGAATTAGTTAATCTGACTCTAGATCGAGCAAGATCGGTTATGGATAAGGTAGATCTCTATAAGACGCTGATCGTGCAGTATGCTACAAGTGCCAGATACCAAGAGGCGATACGAGCAGGAATAAAGTGTTTGGCAATGCTGGGCATTGAATTGCCTGAGTCGGACTTACAAACTGCTATTGAGGGAGAAATTGCTGAAGTCAAGAAAAATCTAGGAGAAAGAAAAATCGCATCTTTGATAGATTTACCAGAGATGAAGATTCCAGAGAAAATAGCCGCCATAAAAATCTTAGGCTCTATTGACTCAACAGCCTATCTGTTAGATACAGAGCTGTATGCTTTGGTTGCCGCTAAACGGGTTAATCTTTGTCTCAAGCACGGTAATTTGCCCGAATCAGCGAAAGGCTATGCTGATTACGGTGTTGTTATGGGTTCTATTTTAGGGGATTATACATCTGCCTACGACTTTGGCTTACTTGCCATGAAGCTGAGTGAGAAGTTCAGTAATCTGGCTCAGAGATGTAAAGTTTCTCTTGTACTCGGCTACTGGTTGAACAATTGGGTGAACCCTATTAAAAATGCCGATCCAATTTGTTTAGAGGGATATAAAGCAGGTTTACAATCTGGAGAATTACTATACGCAGGATACAATTTAGTTTACGTCCTATTAAATAAATTTAGCCAGGGAGTAAACTTAGAAAAAATCCTAGAAGAAGTCACCCATTCCTTGCTGTTTAGCCAAAATAAGAAAAATCAGCTAAGCACGGAATTAATCCTTGGATTTCATCTAAACATATTCAACTTGAGCGGTAAGAGCCAAGGAAAATTGGATTTCCGAAATGACCAAATTAGTGAGTCGCAATATCTAAACAGTAGCGGTTCAAAACTTACTCCTGCCACACTTTGCTATTATCACATTTTTAAATCCCAGGTTCTCTATCTTTATGGCGAGTTTACAACCGCGCTTAGCTGTACTTTAGAAGCACAGAAGCTGATTGCTTCTATTAAAGGACAGTACCTAGTATCCGAACATAATTTTTACTTTTCACTAATTCTAGCATCGCTTTATTCAGTAGCTTCAGAAGCAGAACAGAAACAATATTGGGAGAGATTAGAGGCAAATCAAAAGCAAATGAAAATCTGGGCAGATAATTGTCCAGAAAATTTTCTACATAAGTATTTTTTGATAAGCGCGGAGATATACCGCATTTTAGAGAATGATATAAAAGCGATTGATATGTATGACCAAGCAATTGAATCAGCTAGACAGAATGAGTTTATTCAGAATCAAGCTTTGGGAAATGAACTAGCAGCAAAGTTCTGGCTTAACAAAGGTAAAGAGAAA
>JAFASY010000224.1 GCA_019244235.1 Chroococcidiopsidaceae cyanobacterium CP_BM_ER_R8_30 | reverse complement strand
AATTCATCCGTCCTGGCGTCTGACTCACCGAAGCTCGGAACGTGTTCAATCCAGCTTTAATTTCCTCAATTGGCACCGTTAAAGCAAACGCCGCCAAACTTGCTGCTAGAGCATTGGCAATCATAAACGGCGCTTTGCCCTCCATCGTGAGCGGCACGTTGATTGCTTGCTCAATCCGCAGCGTCCAATCCCCTTTTAAAATTGATAGGTAGCCATTTTCATACACTGCCGCTAAGCCCCCTTGTTGGGTATGGTTACGTACCAGTAGATTGTCTGGGTTCATGGAGAAATACGCTAGCTGAGATTTCACCCGCTTTGCCATAGCGGCAACTAGTGGATCGTCAGCGTTGAGTACAGCGTAGCCCATAGGCAGCACTGTTTCTGCTACTACGCTCTTGAGATGAGCCAATTGGTCAATAGTGTCAATGTCACCAATTCCTAAATGATCTGCTGCGACATTTAATACAACTCCCACATCACTAGCATCAAAGCCCAAACCTGACCGCAAAATGCCACCACGAGCAGCTTCTAACACCGCCACTTCTACGGTTGGATCTTGAAGGATTAACTGCGCACTTTGGGGACCAGTGTTATCCCCCGGTTCTACCAAGTAATCGCCAATGTATGTGCCATCAGTGGTAGTGTAGCCGACTGTACGACCTGTCTGCTTGAGGATGTGGGCTAGTAAGCGCGTCGTTGTCGTCTTACCGTTTGTACCTGTCACAGCTACAATCGGAATTCGGCTGAGCGCCCCTTGCGGAAATAACATATCCAGCACTGCCCCTGCTACATTGCGCGGAATTCCCTGACTGGGGCAGACATGCATGCGAAAGCCGGGAGCAGCGTTGACTTCTACAATGACACCATCTACTTCTCTTAAAGGGCGGCTAATATCTGGTGTGACGATATCAATTCCAGCAATATCCAAACCGATAATCTTAGAGACTCGTTGTGCTATCCAGACATTTTCTGGATGGATATCGTCTGTTCGGTCTACAGCAATGCCGCCAGTACTCAAGTTAGCAGTAGCCCGCAAATAACAAATTTCACCCAGTGGTAGCACTGTTGAGAGACTATAGCTTTGCCGATCTAGCAATTGCCAACTGGTACGGTCTAGTTCAATTCGAGTTAGAACTTTATCGTGACCCTCACCCCGATTTGGGTCTTGATTGGTGATGTTAATGAGTTCTTCAATAGTGGACCTACCATCTCCTATAACATGGGCTGGCACCCGCTCAGCTACCGCTACTACCTTATGATCGACGACTAGCACCCGATGGTCTCGACCAGCATAATAGCGCTCGACAATGACTGACCGAGACACCTCTTTCGCTGCGTCGTATGCTGCCTCTGCTTCTTCCCAAGTTCTAATATCAATGGTGATGCCTCGACCATGATTGCCATCTAGAGGCTTGACCACGATAGGATAGCCGCCAACTAGTTGAATTGCTTCTTCTAGCTCATCTAAATAGTTGATAACTGTACCGCGTGGGACTGGCACCCCAGCATTCGTAAGGATACGTTTAGTACCTTCTTTATCACAAGCAAGTTCTACACCTAGGATGCCAGTGCGATCGCTCATTGTTGCCTGCATCCGCTTCTGGTATAGACCATAGCCTAATTGGATCAAAAAACGAGTGCCTAGAGACATCCAGGGAATGCCTTTGATTTCGGCTTCCTTGACAATAGCTTCTGTACTCGGTCCCAGAGAGGCATCGCGCTGTAAATCTTTGAGATCCCGCAAATCTTGCTCTAACTCTTCTTGCGGATAATACCCTGTGTCCACAATACTTTGACACAGCCGCACTGCTGCTCTTGCTGCATAGCGACCAGCTTCCTCATCCAAGTACTCGATCACCACCTGGTAAACTCCATGTGTAGCCGTTTCGCGAGTTCTCCCAAAGCCCACAGGCATTCCAGCCAACTCTTGAAGTTCCAGAGCCACATGTTCCACAATATGACCCATCATTGTGCCTTCCCGTACCCGACTAAAAAAACCACCGCGACAGCCGGGGGAACAGAAATGCTCCTCCAGACTTGGCAAGACTCCAGCTAATCCCTCAAAAAAACCTGGAATTTCATTTGAGGGTGAATCTGCCAGTTCTTCTAAATCGAGCCGCATGACAACGAGTTTGTGGCGTCGAATGCTCCAGTAATTGGGGCCGCGTAAGGTCTGGATTTTGAGGATTCTCATGGGAATTTGTGATGGATATTTCGGAACAAATAATCAAGTTTTCATCCGAGAGCAGCCACTAAACTGTTCATTGAGAACATTTTGGGGGTAACTTATCTCATTCCATCTCTCAACTACACTCGGGTAAGTTGCCTAGTTATCAGCCTTTTTTATCGCACTGGGTAGCAGAAATTATATGGTTGGGGAGAGTTTGGGCGTAGTTATCGAAGTTACATCATTTGAGGAATTAGAATTACGACCAGTGTGGCACTCAGATATCGTTTAAGGCAAGAATTGTATGACAATCGCCAATTATGTCATCCTTATCCTAAGTCTAGAGTCACCTTTTAGCTGGGAAGCTGATGAGTGGGAGCTAAAACAGTCCGGTGCTGCAAGTGGTAGCGATCACCATGACTGAGGATGTGTAGGCGGAGGTTATGGACGCTTAGAGGGGCTATCGCTTCCACCTGTGACTGGTTGGTGTAGGACACTTCGCCAGGATCGATAATTGTCACGGTGCCTTTACCCACCACTTGCAACAGCGCATTGCCCTCTAACATGGCACAAGTATCTTCATCAATTCCAATACCTAGTCGGTCTGGATGGGCAGCGATCGCACTGATTAAGCGTGCCATCCGATTGCGATTCTGAAAATGCTGATCCACAATCACTTCTGGTATGATTCCCAAGCCCACAGCTAGATCTACTAGTGAGCGATTGGGTGACTCGCCACTTCCACCACCAGCGATCATATGATGCCCCATCACAGCCGCTCCAGCACTAGTACCTGCCAGGGTTAGGTGCCCTCGTTTCACTCGCTGCCGAATCATTTGCATTGCAGGTGTATCAGCCAACACAGCACAGAGCCGCAACTGGTCACCCCCTGTAAGAAACACCCCAGTACAAGTTTCTAAACATGCTAGCGTTTCAGCTGCCTTGCATTGTTCTCGTTCGCGAATGTCCAAAAGCTCAATTTGTTTAGCACCCATTTCGCCAAAAATACTGAGATAGCGTCCGCCAGTGATGGCTGGTTCGCGGGAGGCTGATGGAATAACCGCTATGTGAGCATCGCTAGATCCAGAGCGACAAAAGAAAGTGTGTAGGATCTCACGTCCGTGGACTTTGTCTTCAGCGCCACCGATCACCATGACAGCAGTTTTGGTGGCTTGGGGCGTTCTCATTTCAGGTGATTGAACTTCTAATTGCAACATGTAGTGTTCCTTTCCACACGCCGCGCTTTCTTCGCGTGCCGGTTCGTTAAGCAGATTGGCTCTTGGCTTACCCGATGGTCGAGAAGTTTTTAGCCTTGGAGCATTTCATAAGATGTCAAAATATTTAAACATAATTTAACCGATTAGAAAAACTTTTGAACCTCCTAAAATTGAACAGCCGAGGAAAAGAGGAGCTAGACAGTGCGATTTGACATTGTTACTCTGTTTCCAGACTTCTTCGCCTCTACCTTGGGTTCAGGACTATTGGGTAGAGCCTTAGCAAAACACATTGCTACAGTTCATTTGGTTAATCCACGGGACTTTACCACCGACAAGCATCGGCGAGTCGATGATGAACCTTATGGTGGCGGTGTGGGTATGTTAATGAAACCAGAACCGATTTTTGCCGCTGTGGAGTCACTGCCGATTTTACCTCGACGAGAGATAATTTTGATGACGCCCCAGGGACAAACGCTGGATCAGCCTTTGTTACTAGAGCTGGCTACTAGTTACGATCAGCTAGTGCTCATCTGTGGTCATTATGAAGGTGTAGATGAGCGGGTGCTGCACTTAGTGACTCGCGAGGTGTCTCTAGGAGATTTTGTTTTAACAGGTGGAGAAATTCCAGCACTTGCCTTGCTTAATGGGGTGATGCGGCTGTTACCAGGGACTGTGGGCAAAGTCGAGTCGCTCAAAGCTGAAAGTTTTGAGGCAGGACTACTGGATTACCCTCAGTACACCCGTCCAGCAGAGTTTCGTGGTTTGAGAGTGCCTGAAGTCTTATTATCAGGCAATCATGCTGAAATTGCTCAGTGGAGGTACAAACAGCAATTAGCCAGAACGCGCGAACGTCGTCCTGACTTGTTAGCTAAAGAATCCGATGGAGATTCAGAAAGAGGATAGCCTCTTATTGCCCCTGCCGCTCCTGCCGCCACTGTTGCATTTTTGCCTGCAACTGCTGCTGTTGTTTCGGGGTCAAAATTGCTTGCATTTGTTGTCGAGAGGACTGCCGGATCTGCTGAATTTGATTCTTCTGATCCGGGGACAGGTTCAAAGACTTAAATGCTTCTCTTGGCTTCTGTCCAGCTTGAATTGCTGTTTGAAGCTGATTCTGTTGATCTGAAGTCAAAACTTGATGAATTTTGTTTTGAGTATTGCTTCTGATCTGAGCTAGTTGAGCTCTTTGTTGCTGTGTGAGGTTAAGATCGGCAAATGGAGAGTGTCGGCGGAAATTCGCCCGGAGTTGCTGCTGCTGTGCTGGTGTTAAGACTGCTTGCATTTGTTGTCGAGAGGACTGCCAGATTTGCCGAATTTGATCCTTTTGCTCTGGGGACAGGTTCAAGGACTTAAATGCTTCTCGTCGCCTCTGACCAGCAGTAATAGCAGACTGAAGCTGGTTCTGTTGATCTGAAGTCAAAACTTGATTGATTTGGGCTTCAGTGCCACTCTTAATCTGAGCTAATTGGTCTTTTTGTGACGGGGTTAGATTAAGATTAGCAAACGGAGAGTGTCGCTTCATTAGTTGAGTCACCGCTGGACTAGGCTCAGAACTAGGGATCTCAGCTCTAGCAACGAACGGTGTAGTAGCGATAACAGTAAGCGAGATTGCTCCTGCTAACATCGGCATGAATTTGAACATATTTCTTATTTCCAACCTCGATTCAGGTGCTTTACCCCAATCATAGGAATTGACTATGGTTAAACGCATGAGGAGGAAGTCATGATTTTAAACATGACCTTTTTCCTACTCCTAGAATTCCCTTAGAATTCCAGCATGTATTTGCAAACGCTCGAAGTTTTTGTAGTGTCATTGAGCTTGCGGTAGAGCGCAGCCGGAGTAGAACTCCGGCTGACCTTTGAGGAGCGGTAACAATAAGCTTGACTCAAGGTTTTGCCGGAGGCGGCTCCGGCAACTTCCTTGAGCAAGCTCAATCTCAGAGCGGACTTGGCTATCCGTATAGCAACTACTATTCAGGCAATCTACTAACCAACAATTGAGGCTATAGTACTCCTTAAGTGCCTTCTGTTGCTGATGACTAAACTGCCAATTGTGACCAAGGTTTCGATACTCAATCACCACAGCTCTTAGTTGCTCAGTCCAAGCTTCACCATGAGATGACCACCATTGCTTAAATTTGTTGGCATCTCTTCCTAAGTCCGGCAAACCTTTGAGCTGAAGCAAGGCTAAAGCCAGCTTTGGCTCTAAGAAACGAGCGTGCCCTATTGCCCGATCGAGAACAACATCAAAAACCTGCTGCGGGTTCTGGCTTAGAGCAATAACTCGGTTTAGACCTAGTACTCTATCAAGAGCTAAGTCAAGAGCCAAGGTACGCTCAAGGTTACGAGTCAGGGTAGAGTCAAAGGAGCGAGCTAGATCAAGGGTTCCACCCACAAGACCCAGTATCCTAGCTAGAGCTAGGTCAAAATAAAAAGCTCGCACAATTACAGGCCTATAGTGAGTGGTGACGATACAAGATTTTTGACTCACCCACATAAGAAATATTTGCAACTGCTCGTTTGCTGCTAGGAGCTGCTCTATTTGTTGCTGCATCAACAGCAGTAGCTCTTCGTCTTGGAGCCAAAAACCTGCATTTAATCGAATGAGTTGAAACTTGGCGAGCAGGCGTTCACAGTTGGTTTTTGAGCTGGTTACCACACTTAATACTCAATTAAAAATTGATCTTTAAAATTTGCTTTCAGCGTCAGGTCACTGCAATTGATTTCCTTTACCTCCTGTGTTGTATCTCCAGCAATTGCGCTTTGAGCAAATCATAAAGTTGGATTCTTTCTTTGTTGTGACACAAGTCACATGTTAGTCATGACAAAAATATGTGTAACTTAAGATACTTTTTGTATGAGAAAGATGATTTTTTGTTAAACTCTGTAAAGTTGTTGCTCACCTTAAAGAAGACACTTTATTAGGCAAAGATGTTATGTCATTTTAACAATTAAAGTTAGAAGCCTGCGCTGAAGAGTTGTGTGGATTCGTAGACTACTTAGTCTTAGAGCAGGCTCAGCCTCTCTTAGATGAAAGATTTAAAAGAGGTTAGGGATCAATGAAAAGAGATGGGGAAGCAGCGCGAAGTCCGAGCGCGGAGGAGACCTCCGCTCTTCGAAGCTCTTCCTTTAGGAAGCTCGGAACTTCGTAAGGAACTTCGTGAGAGAGAGGAGAAAGAACGCCTCTACTCCCTCTATTCACACTGACATTACTGAAGAAAAAGTGCTGAAGCTAGTAAAACTACCTGTGGAGATCGGCTTGGCAGGAATTGGCATAAGTTGTACAGCACAGGCTTTTAATTCTGGTTGTAGAGAATCTGGGCAAGATTGAGAATGGGTGTGGGCATTAGCTTCTGCTTGGTCAGCCCAGAGGGCACCCCAGTGCATGGGCACAAAGACTGTACCTGGAGCGATAGTCTTCGTCACTTGAGCTTTTAACCGGGAGGTGCCACGACGTGATCGCACTTCCACCCATTCACAATCTTTAATTCCCAAGCGTCCAGCATCACGAGGATGAATTTCTATAAAGGGTTCGGGATGCATCTGCTGGATTTTCGCAATTCTCCCAGTACGAGTTTGAGTATGCCAATGTCCGTATAGTCTGCCAGTAGTCAGGACAAAAGGATATTCCAGATCGGATGGTTCTGCAAGTCCCCGTGAGTGAGTAGCAGCAAACCGAGCCCGCCCATCGGGGGTATGAAAGCGCCAATCGGTATAAAGTCTTTTAGAGGAGGAAGCATACTCTTCTTCTCCCCCAGCTCCCCCTGTTCTCTTCACAGGGCAAGGCCATTGAATTGGACCTTGTGCCAGCTTCTGGTGACTAAGACCAGTCATATCACAAGGGCGATCGCGCGTTAACTGGATATACTCGGCAAATACCTCCGCAGAGTTAGCAAACTGGAAGTGTTTTTCATATCCTAATCTCCGACCTACCTCACTGAAAATGTGCCAGTCTGCTTTAGCTTCCCCTGGTGGGTTGCGAAAGCCAGGACAGAGAGTCACCATCCTCTCAGAATTAGTCATCGTTCCAGTTTTCTCGCTCCATTGGGCCGCTGGTAGCAGGACATGGGCATAGGACGCTGTCTCTGTAGGATAGTAGACATCTTGATAGACAGTGAAGGGTGATCGCAAAAAAGCGGATTTAGCCCGTTCCAGATCTGGCAGACTCACAACGGGGTTTGTTGCCACAATCCATAAAACACCGACCTCCCCGTTCTCTAGCCCAGTGACAATTTCCCACGCAGTACGACCCCGATCAGGTGATATTTGACCTGGGTTGAGTCCCCAAAACTGCTCTACTTCTGTTCGATGATGGGGGTTTTGGACTTGGCGATAGCCTGGTAGCAGGTTGCACAAGCCTCCAACCTCACGTCCCCCCATTGCGTTTGGCTGACCAGTGAGGGAAAATGGACCACAACCGGGTTTCCCAATCTGACCCGTCATCAGGTGCAGATTAATAATGCTGCGCACCTTGGCGGTTCCCTCACTCGACTGGTTCACGCCCATTGTCCACAGCGAGAGAACGCTTTTTTTTTCTGCCCAGTAATGAGCCGCTGTCTCCAAGTCCTTCACGGCAATGCCACATCGTTTTGCGACTAGGTGCGGTGGATAATGAGAAATCGCTTCAGCAAAGGCGGCAAAGTTTGTGGTATGTGCGTCAACAAATTTACGATCGACACAGCCCCAAAGTTGTAGCAGATAGGCAATTCCGTTTAGCAGGTCAATATCTGTACCCGGTTGAATCGCTAAATGTAAATCTGCCGCCTCGGCTGTGGCGGTGTGGCGCGGATCGACAACAACCATCTTGACATGACGGTGCTTTTTGTGGTGCTTTTGCAGGCGATTGAAAACTATTGGATGGCATTCAGCCGCATTAGTGCCAATTAAAAATGCACAGTCAGTTAACTCCAAATCCTCATAGCAGCAGGGGGGACCGTCGGAGCCAAAGCTTTGAGAGTATCCTGCCACAGCAGAAGACATGCACAAGCGCGAGTTAGAGTCAAAATTGTTTGTACCCAAACAACCTTTCAACAGTTTCTGTGCCACATAGTAGTCTTCCGTTTGCATCTGACCAGATCCATACATACATACAGCATCTGGTCCTAATGTGCTTAATACTGACTGGATACCGCTCACCACTCGATCTAGGGCTTCATCCCAGCCAGCACGGCGAAATGGTTGATCTAAAGATTCTCGTACCATTGGGTAGCGGAGTCTGTCTTTATCAAGAGCCTCAGCAATCGTGGCTCCTTTAACACATACCATACCTTGACTTGAAGGATGAGCGCGATCGCCCCTTACTCTCCAGATCGGGTTGCCTTGACCATCTCTATTGGTTGGCTTACCCAGCATAGCTGGCGGTGATACTTCTAGACCACAACCCACACCACAGTAGGGGCAGAGGGTTTTTATCGTATCTGTCACTTCTCTTGTAGTCCCTTCTACTGAGCTACTAACACTTCTTTACGTGTGGCTCCAAAATGCTTGATCAGTAAATCTCGTAACACAGGCTGTAAATCTTCACAAGGAACACCTTTAGTCACACAGTTACCCAAATGGGCATCTTTGCCCACTTTACCACCCATATAAATGTCAACCCCTTCCACAGCTTTGCCATCTTTGCGTGCTTTAGTCCCCATCAATCCAATATCTGCTACCTGTGGTTGACCGCAAGAGTTGGGGCAGCCAGTCCAGTGAATTCGGACAGGTTGATTTAGAGATAGCTCAGCTTCTAATGCTTTGATCATCGCCAAGGCACGGTTTTTAGTTTCTATGAGAGCAAAATTGCAAAACTGACCCCCAGTCCAGGAAACAA
>JAFASY010000219.1 GCA_019244235.1 Chroococcidiopsidaceae cyanobacterium CP_BM_ER_R8_30 | reverse complement strand
TTCACGGAACTGATCAATAGTCTTGATAGTCTTGAATTCATACTTCCGCCCTAGTTCTGTATCTTGATAAGCGTGCAGGAGCCCGCGCATGAACTGCTCCTGTACGACTAAGGTTTGACGGGTCTTTTGTACAAAATTTGCTCTGGCGCGTTCAGCCACAATAGCCAAAAGTGGCAGCAAGAAATTTGCCATTAAGGTTCGGAAAAAACAATTAGCCAGAATGCATTCTAGATCGATTTAAGCCGTTTTGGCAGATATATCTTTCTAAGTGCACAAATTTGGATGTCTTCTATTCCCTATCCCCCAAGTAATGAAACACATACAATATGCTTTACATAAGCATGAGCTTACCGAGATTTTTTGCTACACTTATTAGTGGATCAAAAATGTAATTTTTGTTATGGGCTGATAACATCAAATGCTTATTAACTAAGTGAAGTTCGGTACATCCAGCAATTAGTGTATCCACTTTATACTTGCCAAATAGAGAGTTTATGTGGTCAACAATCGGCTCTACGCAACCATTCATTTTGACTTGATAAATATATTTTTGTAAGATATCTTGATCTTCTTCACTAGGAAGCAATATATATTTTTCGATATATTGCCAATGCTGATGTTTCTGAAAGATGCCTGCTTGCCTTGCCCCTTTAGAGCATAGTAATAAGTGAGGCTTTTCAGTATTTAAGACTTCCTCTACAATTAAATTTATCAGCGAAATAACTCTTTCTTTTAATGAAACAGGAACTTTAGGGAGAAAATAGTGCATCGTAATGCAGGCAATCACTATTCTACTCACTCCCATTTGACAGAGATTTTCTAGAGACCTTACCAGAAGATTTACTATAATGTCCTCAGCTCCTCCTAAGATTGCGTCTGTCCGGTCAGGAAATGTTGGGTCGGAGTAGAGAATACACTTGGGAGATTCTTGTTCTAGAGCTGTCAGGTTACATTCATAAATTGTTTTCAAAAATTCAGCTGATGCTAAGGGACCTAGTCCGCCTAATATTCCCAAGGACTGGTTCATCGTAGTTGCCTGGTAAGATGTTTAAAGTCAACGTTCTCACAAGCTAGGAAGCCTTCGGGAACTGCGTTGACTTCGTCAAGTTTATCAGCGACCTCCTGCCTAGGGAGCGGGGAAATGTGAGGGATGAGATTGTATGAGTGCATTAGTAGCGAAGCTTGCCGTAGGAATTACCTATTTTGCCCTAGCGTTCATCTTTGCAAGTTTGGTTGAATATTGGCTCCATCGTTTGATGCATGCTTCACCACGCATTGGTGAACGTCATCGCGACCACCATCGTCGTAATGAAGGACAGGGGGTAGTCTGGGAGTTCCGAGACTACGTTAGGGGCAGCTTCGTGGTCATGTGCCTAGTGTTCTTTTACTCAAGAGAGGCTGGCATCGGTTGGTTCTTAGGAGGGCTATGTTACGCAGCCTTTTCCGCCTATGCTCATCAGCTACAGCACGAAAACCCAACTAAATGCTTCTGGATGAAGATGCCAGTTCATTACGTACACCATAAGTACGGTATGTGGCATCATAACTTTGGTCTAGCTGTAGACTGGTGGGACCGTCTTTTTGGCACTTATAAGCCTGTGGAATGGTTGATACAAGAGGAACTTGACCAACCACCCAAAGGTTATTGGCAACTTCGGTGGTGGTAGAGCATACAGATCTAAAGACTTTTTGTTTCTTCATTCGCTACAGTGGACTCTTAGTGCTATCCTTCCTAGAATGCTTTGATCCTGAATTTGGTGTGACAGGAGGACCAATTTGAACTACTTCCAAGAGGCAAAAGCCCACTTTATAGCCAGTCATCAGCATCCGATCAATCAGTTCTTGCACCACCTAACTAATCTGTTAGCAATCGCAGCAGTGGTTTTGCTGTTTTACGATTGGCGGCTAACGCTCGTTTGCTTGATCCTCACCCAAGTTTTTGCTCTAGGCGGACACGCAGTTTTTGAAAAAAATCAACCCGCTTTTGTCAAATATCCTGGCATCACTATCCTAGTCTCATTGTTATGGTCCTTTGAGAACTGGTTTGGTATACGCCCTAGAAGAGGATGGGGAGATGGGGAGGTAAGGTGATGGGGTGAGAAGAGATGGGGTGATGGGGTGATATAGAAGCACTCTATCTGCATTTCTACAGTTCTTCTTTTCCTTCCCATATCACCCCACCTCCCTACCACCCCATCTACCCTACCACCCCACCTCCCCATCACCCCACCTCGCTCTTCGTCCACCCTTCACTTAGAGATAATTCATGTATCAAGGTTTACTAGTTATTGATGCCGATGCTCATAAGATTGAAAATCCTTTGGTGCTGCGGGATTATTTGGAACCCGAGTATCGCGATCGCATCGGTTTAGCAGTCGATAGTCTGGGCGACCAACGGGCTCGGATTGTAGATTTTAACCCAGCAACAGGTCAAAACGACTTGACGCGGATGTTCCCCCAACCCCAAGGACTGGGTAAAGGAGGCTTTCGTAACCTCCATCCAGATACAACCTTAGGAGCAATGTTTAATCGGCGGCGGATTGAACATATGGATCAGGAGGGCATTGATGTCCAGGTGATCTTTGGCACGCTGAATTTGGTCTTTTCTAGTGTTTTAGATCAGGATTTTGGTATAGCGCTCTGCCGTGCCTACAACAACTACATCGCCAACGACTGTCAAGGGTATAACAATCGACTCAAACCGATTGGTGTAATACCTTTACAGGATGTAGATGCTGCCGTAGCTGAGATGTATCGCTGCGTCAACGAACTGGGCATGATTAGTGTCGCTGTTGCCCCGAACCTACCTGTCCCCCATCCCAAAGCACCTGATGCCTTCCCTGATATTCGCATGGGTAAGACAATTAGCCATCCTGACTTCGAACCATTATTACAGGCTGCCGTGGACCTAGACATTGCAATTGGCATTCATGGTGGTCCAGGTTCTTACATGGTGGGTGGTATCTCTGACTACACTGAAACGTTTGTCCTCACCCACATTTTTGTGCAGCGGAACCAGCAACAACTGGCATTGGCACGCATGGTGTTTGACGGTGCCTTCGAGCGCTTCCCCACCCTGAGAGTTGGCTTTTTAGAAGGGGGTTGTGGTTGGCTGCCAGATCTTGCCCATGCCTTCCATGAGCATTGGGAAAAGCGCATCCGCGATTTCGACCCCAAACACCCTTATCGCCCCTCCTTAATGGAATTTACCAAGCTATTGATCCAGGAAAGAGGTAGTCACAGCAATAATATCAACCTGATTAGTCAGGCAAAAAACCTCTTCGATCTGATGTGGAATGCCCAACACGATCCAACTCAAATTCAGGATGAAAGTTTGTATGAACATTTCCACATCCGCCATCGAGACCCGTTAGAGTATTTCGAGCGGGGTCAAATTTTTACCTCCTTTGAATCAGACGATCCAGGTCCAGCTTATCTTCACATTGCCATGGGCGAAGTCGGCAAGCGACTCGCTTGTTTCTCTGGCGATTATGGTCACTGGGATGGAGTCCTACGTAACTGTGTCAAAGACGCTGCTACAGTTGCTGATTACGACCAAGAGCATTTGGGATTACTGCTGGGTGGTAACGCACTTGCTCTCTATGGCGATCGCCTGCGTCAATCTCTACCAATAGAACTGATGGCTACCGTGTAGGGAGATGGTCAAATGCGAGTTTTACTCCTGTATCCCTTGTTTCCTGAGTCGTTTTGGTCTTTTAACAAAGCGCTGGAACTGATTGGGCGCAAGGCTTCGTTGCCACCACTGGGGATGATTACAGTTGCGGCTATTCTGCCTCAGACTTGGGAGTTCCGTTTAGTGGACCGCAATGTACGGTTTGAGACTGAAGCAGACTGGGATTGGGCAGAGCTGGTAATTGTTTCGGGCATGATTGTCCAAAAACCCGATCTGCTGTCTGTTATTAGGGAAGCAAAGCAACGCGGCAAACTTGTGGCAGCAGGTGGACCCTACGTGACATCTGTGCCTGACGCAGCACTTGCCGCTGGGGTTGACTTCCTGATTTTGGATGAAGGCGAGATTACATTGCCACAACTAGTCGAAGCCTTAGAGAGGGGTGAAACTTCAGGGACATTCACTGCTGAGGGCGACAAACCTGACGTTACACATACACCTATCCCTAGATACGATTTGCTAGATTTGAATGCCTATAGCGACATGTCAGTACAGTTTTCGCGGGGCTGTCCGTTCCAGTGTGAATTTTGTGACATTATCGTACTCTATGGACGCAAACCGCGCACTAAAACTCCGGCTCAGCTATTAGCTGAACTACAAACTCTTTATGATTTGGGCTGGCGGCGTCCAGTTTTTGTAGTGGATGATAATTTCATTGGCAACAAGCGCAATGTTAAACTCTTGCTGCGCGAACTCGTCCCTTGGATGGCAGCACACGGTTACCCATTCCGCCTCTCAACTGAAGCTTCAGTAGATTTAGCACAGGATCGGGAATTGCTGGAGCTAATGATCCAAGCTAACTTCAGCGCGGTGTTTTTGGGCATCGAGACACCAGATACTGATAGCCTAGCTCTGACTCAGAAATTTCAGAATACGCGCAACTCTCTAGTTGAAGCAGTCCAAACAATTAATCGGGCAGGCTTGCGCGTGATGGCTGGTTTTATCATGGGCTTCGATGGAGAAAAAGTTGGGGCAGGCGATCGCATCATTGACTTTGTTGAAGCAACAGCTATCCCTCAGGCGTTGTGCAGCATGCTCCAGGCTCTGCCTCAGACTGCTCTCTGGAAACGACTGCAACAGGAAGGTCGTTTGCTAGAAGGGAGAGAAGAGGGTGACATCCACCAGACAACACTAACCAACTTTATCCCTACCCGTCCATTGGAAGAACTAGCTCACGAATATGTCAGTTGTTTCTGGAGGCTGTATGAACCGGATCGCTATCTAGCGCGAGTCTATCGACACTTCTTAAATATGCGACCGACTCCTCACAAAAAGCAGTTTCGGATGCCTGGATTAATGGAGATCCGGGGACTTTTAATAGTCTGTTGGCGACAAGGACTGAAGCGTCAAACCCGCTGGCAATTCTGGCGTCAATTGTTTTCAATTGTCCGGCATAATCCGGGAGTGTTTGAACACTATTTAGTTAACTGTGCTCACATTGAACATTTCCTAGAGTATCGCCAAATTGTACGTAATAACATTGAAGCACAGTTAGCTCAATTGGAGGGAAAGGCTAGCTCTAAAACTCTAGCAATGCTGAGGTAGTTAGTGCATAGAAGAGTGGTACTTAGTATTTAATGTAGCACTGTTTCTGTTTTTCTACGTATGTTCTGCTGACAATCACCAATCGGCATAACTAGATTTGTATTGGAAATTACAGGTCTACTTAAACTCAAATCATTCCGCAGCTAGAGGGAAGATAGATATGTTAGTGTGCATCCTGTTACCCAGCTTGCGTGTAGGATTGCCATTACATTAGTGGTTTCTAGATGTTCAACGGCTTATGTTCTTGTAGGTATGTGCAAATTATTAAAGATTCCTCATAAATCCTGCTCTCTTGTCATGTGGACCTTAGTCAGGGATGGAACCGTTAGGCAATGAACAAACTTTACCCTATGTGCTAAGGGTAGGGTTGAGGTGCGAGTCGATGTTACACTTCCGTATGCTAGGTTCACTATTCTCAATGGAAGTTGCCTCCATTGAGAGCGAAGTAAGGCTCAAGAAAGCAGAAAGCGGACCCTTACTGGGTTAGATAAGGCATAAAGACTGAAGGGCAAAAACAAAACTGTCACATTCTCTTACCTACACCTGAACGTTTTATTCTAGATTATTTTTCTGAACATCCTAGTTAAAAACAACATTGCTATCTGTGGTCAGCTTAACGAAATTTCATCAAAAATTCAGACTTTAACAGCTAATGTGGGCAAAATCTTCAGCACAAGTTGAACTTACAGGTAACAAAAGATTGAATTTTGTAATAATAAGAGAGTTTGCAGAGCAGGTTAGATTTATCACATAAATTTTCTCAAGTTGGGGCATGATCCAATACCACATCAATTGGCTCTTTTTGTATCAAAAATTGCTTCATCCTAACTGACAGGATATGAAGATTTTAAGCATTCGTACCTTGACAATACCCCTATTGAGAATTATAAGTTAGAGCGCTACTTGTAGTAAGATTCAGAGGAGCTGAACGGATGGACTCGCGTAAAGATGCGTGGGAAATGCTGAAGGAAACTAGTCGAACTTTTTACATCCCAATTACTCATTTACCGTTAGGACTGCGAGAAGCAGTTGCATCAGCGTACTTGTGCATGCGAGCTATCGATCAAATTGAAGATGGTCCACAACTAGATAATTCGCTCAAAGAGAAGTTGTTGCGAAACGTCAGTTTGAAATTCCAATCTGAGGTTGATGGCAGTACACTCAATGACTTCGCATCAGCGTTTTCTCCGTATCAAGATCAGCTAGAGGATGTGACAACTCGAATCGGAGAATGGGCGCTATTAGCACCTAAAGCAATTGCTCCTCGGATTTGGGATGCAACAGCAGCTATGTCAGAGCGGATGGCTCATTGGGCTTCCAATAACTGGAAGATTGAGACAGAGGCTGATTTGAACGGCTACACGTATACGGTTGCTGCTACTGTAGGACTGCTACTCTCTGACTTGTGGGCTTGGTATGATGGAACACAGACAAACCGGGTGGAAGCAATAGGCTTTGGTCGTTGTTTACAGGCTATAAATATTCTGCGTAACCACACCGAAGATCTAGCGCGTGGTGTAGATTTCTTTCCAAATGGCTGGAGTGAGGAAGATATGCAGATGTATGCACGACGTAACTTAGCTATGACAGAAGCTTACATCAAATCTCTGCCTCCTGGTCCGGTGTTGGAGTTTTGTCAGATTATCCTCACACTATCTACTCATACTCTTGACGCTTTAGCCCGTGGAGAACATAAGCTGAGCCGTAGTACTGTCATCGCTTTGGTAGAACAGGTCACTGGCAAAGAAAAGTGAACAGAGTATAGATGCTGCCCCTGCTCATGTTCTTGCTATCTCTTTAAGCTGGGGGAGTAGGGACCCAAAGGCTTGACCTCTATGGCTAATTGAGTGCTTTAGGTGGGGCAGCATTTCGGCAAAGGTCAATCGCTGAGATGGAACATAAAAAATTGGATCGTAGCCGAATCCACCAGCGCCGCGAGCAGCATAGAGAATTTCACCATGGCAAATTCCTTCTGATTGCAAGGCGATCTCCCCATTTGGACGAGCAACCGCTACGACACAGACAAACTGAGCATATCGGTTCGACTCGTCGCCTAGTTCGCGCAACACTCGTGCCATCCGTTCTGCATCTGTTTTGCCATAACGAGCTGAGTAAATACCGGGAGCTCCATTTAGAGCATCAACTTGCAAACCAGAATCATCGGCGATCGCCCATTTTCCAGTTGCCCTTGCTACATGAGACGCCTTTAGGCAAGCATTAGCAGCAAAACTATCACCTGTCTCCTCAATATCTAGTTCAGCGGGCTTTAATATCAGTTCCCAGCTCAAATCGGCAAGATAAGATTGCATCTCCCGCAGCTTACCTGGATTGCCCGTAGCCACTACCAAAGTCAATGTCATTAACGCATCAACACGAAGTTGCCCAATTCTCACCCCACTTTAAGGTATGATGCACCTGCTCTAAGGTGGGAGCTTCACAGTAGAGCCTTAAAACTGGTTCAGTACCGCTAAAACGAATCATCAACCAACTGTTGTTAGCTAGGCGGAACTTGTAACCGTCAATCGTCAGGCAATCAATAACTGGCTGTCCGGCTATGTTCTCTGGAAGCTGAGTCTGTAGTTGTTCTAGAAGGCGTGCTCTCACATCCATACTGGCAAGAGGCAAATCGACCCGATCGTAGACGGAGACAAAATTAGCTTGTGCTTGTAAACGGCGATAGAGGTCACTTAAATCACAACCAGATTTTGCCACCGCCTCTAGTAGGTACAGCGCTGAAAATAAACCATCTCGCTCTGGGATATGGCTGCCATAGCCAATTCCTCCTGACTCCTCACCACCCAGCAAAACTTGGCTTTCCAACATCCGATCGGCAATGTACTTGTAACCAATCGGCGTTTCAAACACTGGTAGATGATACAGGGCAGCAACACGAGGAATCAAGTCAGAGCCACTTACAGTTTTGACCACCTCACCATCCATCCCGCGTCTTGCGGCTAGATGTTCAATTAACACCGGAATTAAAACTTGAGGGCTGAGGAAGTTGCCCTGTCCATCAACCGCTGCTATGCGATCACCATCGCCGTCAAACACTAACCCTACAGCTAAACCAGCACCATCTTGTTGTCGATGAGTTCTGATCGACCGGAATAGGTAAGAGAGATAGCGTGGTAGCGGTTCTGGCGCACCCCCACCGAACAGAGGATCGCGATTGCTGTTAATTTCTTGTACTGGTACTCCTAGTAGTTGCTCCAAACCACCTGCTGCCGCTCCGTGCATAACATCGGCAAAAACCGTGAGTTTCCCTTGCTCGATCGCCTCTCGAATTAGGGGAATATCTACCTTAGACTGAAGTGTTTCACAGTAATTGGGCCAAGGATTAAACATTTGGAGCTTGCCTGCGGCTGTAGCTTCTGGTTGTGTCTCAGTTAACAACGCTTCAATCTTCCGCGTCACTTCTGGCGGTACCGAACCCCCAAACGCTCCCTTCACCTTCAAACCCAAATAGCTGCCAGGATTATGGCTAGCCGTGATCACTAAGGCTCCCAAAGCATTGTATTGCTTGACTGCCCAGCTAAATGCTGGGGTAGAGGCATAGGTGTTGGCAAGTAAGACATCAAATCCTGCTGCCGTTACAACCTCTGCTGCTCTTTGGGCAAAAGCTTCTGCCATAAAACGTCTGTCATAGCCGATAACAATCGTCCGGCTAATCACCGTTTCACCATAAGTTTGCTGCAAAACCACAGCAGCAACTGGCGCCACCCAAGCTAGGCGATCGAAAGTGAAATCATCACCGATTATGCCTCGCCAACCGTCTGTACCAAACTTAATCGAGTTACTGGCTGCTGGCATTGAGTTTGCCCCATATTTCTAGAGCAGAATCTTAACATCTTTCAGCTTCCTTGGGCAAGCTCAATTCCAACTCTAGTATCTTCAACGAGCCTCCCCATATCTGGTTCGGTTGCAAAATCAACATTCCGATAGTTGGGCAGCTTCAAGGTGTTTCCGCAGCAGTTGTTCAGCAGTCTTTCCGTCACCACAGATCAGAGCATCGACAATCGGCTGATGCAACTGAGCTAGCTCTTCCAGACTGACCGTAGCTCGGAGTAGGTTGATTCGGGTTCTCGTCAAGGACATCGATTGATCAAACGGCTCCTGCCGGTAACTGAATTTTCTCAGGTGACACCAGAGCAAACATGCTTCAAACTCGCATGACCGCCTAAGCTAATCCTAAACCAGGTATTCCTTGGAGGGAATGTCAGACCTTCATCGGTATGGACGGGACGATCGGCTACTGCTGCTATGGCTGTTCCCGATGAATTGGGAAGCGCATACTGTACCGTCAAGTCAGTGTAGGTAGTTCGCAAGCATGGTTAATCCTCATACCTTTTAATCAAAATAATTAAAGTAGGAGTACGAAAGTCGGAGCTGTTTCCTATGCTGTCGGTAAGTCAGGCAGAGACAATCATTTTCAATTTGGTGCAACCCCTAGGGACAGAGAAGGATGTAGAAGCCGTCACCCTGCTAACAGCAATCGATCGCATTCTAGCTGCACCAGTAATGAGCACCTTGGATTTTCCCCATTGGGATAATTCTGCTATGGATGGATATGCTGTGCGTTATGAAGACGTCAAGCACTGTAACGAGCAGCAGCCAGCAGTTTTAGAAATTGTGGAAGAGGTTGCTGCTGGACGAGAACCCCAAAAGACTATCCAGCCTGGGCAAGCAGCGCGGATCTTTACAGGAGCAATGATGCCAGTTGGTGCAGATACAGTGGTAATCCAAGAACAGACACAACGAGAAGAAAATCGTGTTTTCATCCTGTCTGCTCCAAAACGGCAAGACTTTGTGCGCCATCGAGCATCTTTCTACCAAGCGGGGACAGTCCTCCTGCCACCGGGGATCGTAATCGCTGCCCCAGAAATTGCGGTGCTAGCTGCTGCTCAGTGTACCCAGATGACAGTCTATCGGCGTCCGCGAGTCGCAATTCTATCTACTGGTAATGAATTAATCACACCAGATCGACCATTACAACCGGGTCAGATTGTAGATTCCAATCAGTATGCCCTTGCCGCTCTAGTGGCACAGACTGGGGCAGAACCAATACAGATGGGGATTGTGGCTGATGAAAAAACAGAACTCGAACATAGGATCGCAAAAGCAGTACAGACATCTGACATGATTCTGTCTTCCGGCGGTGTCTCTGTAGGAGATTACGATTACATTGATCAGATCCTGGCGTCTTTAGGAGCCACAATTCACATTCAAGGTGCTGTTGCGGTTAAGCCGGGTAAACCTCTGACTGTGGCTACGTTTTCTAACCCAGACACCTCTAGCTCTAGACCAGTGTTGTACTTTGGGTTACCAGGGAACCCAGTTTCCGCTTTGGTTAGTTTTTGGCGATTTGTCCAACCAGCACTAAAAAAGCTTTCTGGTCTAGCTCACAGTTGGGGACCATCGTTTGTGACAGCGCGAACATGTCATGACCTCGGCGCTTCAGACGGCAAGCGAGAAACTTACCTTTGGGGTCAACTCTATTTAGTAAATGGCAGCTACGAGTTCCACTTAGTTACAGGTAGCCACAGTTCTGGTAACTTAATCAACCTAGCTCAGACAAATGGACTAGCAATTCTGCCTGTGGGTCAAACGTCAGTTGCTTCAGGAACACAAATTCAAGTGTTGCAGGTTGGTTTACCAATTCTTCACCTCAACTAAACGCATAATTCATCGCACTCAAAAATCTACCTACGACCATTGAAATAAGTTTTGCTAAGCTGGAAGCGCTGCCGCAAAGGAGTAAAGTCAGCGTTATGCACTGGCTGTTAACTGGTCCATTGAGTGTTGAAGAGGTTACAGTGGCGATTGCTGGTTTACCAGCATCGTTGCAAGGTACAAAACTTGTGCAGATGTCGGACCTGCACTACGATGGTTTGCGGCTTTCAGAAGCTTTGTTAGAGCAAGCAATCGCAGCCAGTAATCGGGCTGAGCCAGACTTAGTTCTCTTAACTGGCGACTACGTAACAGACGACCCCGCTCCAATTCACCAGTTGGTTTTACGACTCAAACACCTGCAAAGTCGAGCGGGCATCTACGCTATACTAGGGAATCATGATATTCGTTACCGACGGTCAAAAGCAGAGGTCACATCTGCTCTAACTAGTGTCGGTATTCACGTCCTCTGGAATGAAATTGCTTATCCACTGGGGCAAGCGTTGCCTTTGGTGGGACTCGCAGACTATTGGTCGAGTGAGTTTAATCTCGCACCAGTGATGAGTCAGCTTAATGCTGATGTTCCTCGAATTGTGTTGAGCCACAACCCAGATACTGCTAAGCTGCTGGAACAATGGCGCGTGGATTTGCAACTATCAGGTCACACGCATGGCGGTCAGGTGATTGTTCCTGGAGTTGGTCCCGCCATCACGCTATATAAAGGGCTCCATCGCCACTTGCCGAAATCAATTCGCCACTGTCTACCATTCATGCGCAAGGATTGTGCCAAGGTTGTGCGGCATTGGGAATGGGCTCAAGGGTTCTATCAGGTGGGCAACAACCAGATGTATGTCAATCGCGGATTAGGAACTTATCTACCAGGACGCCTATTTTGCCCTCCAGAAGTTACCGTCATCGTGTTGGTTGCCAAATCATCCTAGATTGCCTTATACCATTTGAAATTGTGGCACCCTGCTCCCCAGATGGTTACATTAAGCGGCATATTACAAATATGAAGCGAACGGTATAGATTAAAAGCTTAGTGAAACCTAGACGTTTACAACCAGGCGCTGTGGTAGGAATCGTCAGTCCTGCCAGTGCTACATTCATCCGCGAAGAACTCGACATTGTTATAGATGTGGTGCGAGGGTTAAAACTTGCGCCGCGATTGGCACCACATCTGCTTGACCGATATGGTTATCTAGCAGGTCAAGACAAAGACCGGGCTGCCGACATCAATCAGTTTTTTGCCGATCCTTCAGTAGCCGCAATTTTACCTGTTCGCGGCGGGTGGGGGTGTAGTCGCATTTTGCCATATCTTGATTACGGCTGCATTCGTCAAAATCCCAAAATCATTGTTGGTTTCAGCGATATTACTGCTTTAATACTGGCTATCAATGCTTGCACCGATCTTGTGACGTTCCATGGTCCTAACGGATTGACTGCATGGAAACAAATTCAGACTGAATGTTTTCGTCGCGTTCTGTTTGGTGCAGAAAAAGTTAAGTTTCAAAATTTTCAGGCTGATGACGATCGAGACGGCCTAATGCAAGTCAAGTATCGGATTCAAACTATTAGTCAGGGGAGAGCCCGCGGAAAACTGATCGGCGGTAACCTTACGGTTTTATCTGCTATTGTAGGCTCACCATATCTACCAGATATGCGTGGCGCTATCCTGTTTTTGGAAGACATCAAAGAAGATGTTTATAGAATCGATCGCTTGCTAACTCATCTTAAAATAGCAGGTGTACTCGATCAGCTAGCTGGCTTGATTTTTGGACAATGTTCTGAATGTTTCCCTAATGCTAACTATGGTTCCCTGACTCTAGAAGAAGTTGTTTGGGATCATATTCAACCACTGGGTATTCCAGCTTGGTATGGTGCCGCAATTGGTCACATTGAGACAGTACTGACACTGCCCATTGGGCTAGAGGTAGAAATAGATGCTACTACTGGAACCATTCAAATGCTAGAATCGGCGGTTGAGTAGATCTCGCCTCTCACTAGGTCAAGCTGGCAAAACCTAAAGTATAGATTGCCACTGTTGCTTTTCATTGTAGTGCAACAATGCTGCAACAAAACCGTCACAGATGCTGTCTAGAATCAGTAGAGTAGAAGTTTAAATTATAAGTTGAAGAGCCTAAATCCTTCTATGCAAAACCGACCACATCGCACTCAGCGTTGGCAGAAGCCAGTCAGTTACCTATCAATGATGCTGCTAGGAGCAGGTGCTGCTTTCGGTGGTAGTTATCTAGCTACAAGCCACCAGCCAGCTTACGCTCCAGCTTCGGCTGTTCCTATGGCTGACGCTTCATCTAGCCAGAAGGTAGCACAGCCAGCTTATGCTCCAGCTTCAGCTGTTCGTGTATCTGACACTTCATCCAGCCAGAAGGTAGCTGCAAACATCCCAGTTAGCACAGACCCAAACTTTATCACAGGTATAGTTGAGAGAGATGGACCAGCAGTGGTCCGAATTGACACGACCCAAACAGTAACCACTAAGGCTCCAGATATCTTCAACGATCCCTTTTTCCGTCAGTTTTTTGGATCGGCAGAACCCGTACCATCACAAAAACAAATTGAACGGGGGATTGGCTCCGGTTTTATCATTGGTTCTGATGGCGTGATTCTTACCAATGCCCATGTGGTTAATGGTGCTGATACCGTAAACGTCAGGCTCAAGGATGGTCGAACCCTTAAAGGTAAGGTACTAGGTGAAGATCCCGTAACAGATGTCGCCGTCGTCAAGATCCAGGCTAGCAATCTTCCCACAATTCCTGTAGGTAACTCCAATAATGTGAAGCCTGGGCAATGGGCGATCGCAATTGGTAATCCCCTCGGATTTGATAATACTGTGACCAGTGGTATTATCAGCGCGACCGGTCGCAACAGCAGCGATCTTCCTGATATTGGTAGTAAAGAGCAAGTCAATTTTATTCAAACTGACGCAGCAATTAATCCTGGTAACTCTGGCGGACCACTATTGAACTCCAAAGGTCAAGTTGTGGGAATGAACACAGCCATTATTCAGGGGGCACAAGGAATCGGCTTTGCCATTCCCATTAATACCGCCATGAAAGTTGCAACTCAACTAGAGACTAAAGGTAAGGTAGCACATCCTTATCTGGGAATTCAGATGACAACCTTAACACCTGAACTCAAAAATAAAATTAACTCTGACCCTAACTCTGGTTTGACTGTTAATGAGAACCGAGGAGTTTTAGTCGTTAAAGTTGTTCCAGATTCCCCAGCAGCTAAAGCTGGCATCCGAGCTGGTGATGTAATTACTAAGGTCAACGGTCAACCAGTTACGCAAGCAGATGCCTTGCAACAGGCTGTGCAAAATAGCACTGTTGGTGGAAACGTGCAGCTAGGGCTGCGTCGCAATCAACAAGACCTGAGCTTAGTTGTACATCCTGGTGATTTCCCGACATCTCAGTCTGATTCTCAGCCAGGGTAGCCTTAACAATTCAAGCCAAGGGCAGGAAAAAATAGAAGGTACTACCTCTACCAGGTTGACTTTCTACAAAAATTTGACCGCCTTGAAGTTCAATTAAGCGACGGGAAATTGCTAAACCAATACCAGTACCGCCAGCATGTCTAGTGCGAGCTTGTTCGGCTCGCCAGAAACGCTCAAAGATGTGGGGCAAATCCTCTGGCTCGATCCCAATGCCTGTATCGATCACCGCAAGCCAGAGCGATCTTGCTTCAGTCCAGACTCTAATAGTGATTGAACCATGGGAGGTATAACGTAGTGCATTACCAATCAGATTGACCAACACCTGCTCTGTGCGGTCAGGATCTGCCAAGACAGCTGGCAATTGGGGTGGACAATCTAACCAGAGGAATGGTCCATCTTCTAACAGTTGGTCAGAAAATTTTTGTACTAATGACTGCAACAGCGGACGCAAATTGACTGACTGTAGCTTAATCTGTAGGTGACCAGCTTCTGCCTTCGACAGTTCTTGCAAATCGTTGACCAATCGCTCTAACCGCTTTGTTTCTGTTGCTAGTCGGGAATAGATCTCAGGGGATGGTAAAATCTTACCCTCAGCAAGTTCCTCTAGGTATCCTCGCAAGACTGTTAGTGGTGTCCGTAACTCATGCGTCAAATCACCGATAATTTCCTGCCGTCGCTGTTCCACTCCTTCTAAACTGGCAGCCATACGGTTAAAACTGGCACTGAGTCGGTTAATTTCTGGAATCTCACTAGCAGGTAGCCGCTCATTTAACTGGTCTTGAGCAAACTTCTGGGTAATTCTTTCAATTTGGATCAGTGGCTGCATAATCCTCTGAGACATGAAATAGCTTAAACCTGCTGCCGCACTACCACCCACAATAACAGACCAGAAAGTGCTGCGATTCCAAGCAGTTTCAAAACCTGTAACGAGTTCAGTGCGGTGGAGTAAGTAAAGTCCTCGGTGTTCTAGTTTTTCTAGGTGCAAGAAAAATAAGCGAGGAGAAGATACTTTGCCGATAATGACGAGGGTGCCAACTCCTACGATCATTACGAGTAAGTGGGAAATAAATAGCCGCGTCTGCAAGCCAAGTCTATTGAGTGGCATCGCTAAACAGTTGGGTCTTCAAATTTATAGCCAACACCAACAATCGTCTTAATAAAAGCTGGATTGGCAGGGTCAAGCTCAATTTTTTTCCGCAGTCTGGCAACATGAGTATCAACAACCCGTTCATCACCAAAAAAGTCGCTGCCCCATAGTTTGTCAATCAACTGGGTGCGGTTCCATACCCGACCGGGATTGCTGATAAATGTGGTTAACAAGTTAAATTCCAAAGTGGTCAAATCTAGGATTTCAGCTGAAGTTGGGTCCAATTGACGACTGGCAGAATGTTGCTCTACATCTACTATAAAATGCTGAGTTCGATAAATTTGTTGTTGTCCACCTTGGCGAAGACTTCGTCGCAACAATGCCCGAACTCTGGCAACTAATTCTCTAGGACTAAAGGGTTTAACGAGATAATCATCGGCTCCGGTGGATAAACCAATAACGCGATCGATCTCTTCACCTTTGGCTGTTAACATCAAAATATAGGGATCTTTAAGACCAGATTTCTGGCGGATTCTCGCACACACCTCTAACCCATCTAGACTAGGGAGCATTAAGTCAAGAACAATTAAGTCTGGTTGTTGCTCCTGAAAAGCCCGCAAGGCGACCAGTCCATCACGACAGATATGGCAGGAAAATCCTTCAGTCTCCAAAGTCATTTGAAGTAGCCGGGCGATTTCCGGTTCATCCTCAACAATTAAAATATCCATTTTTTATAGATGGGGGGTACTCTGGCAGTCTGAGTCTAGCTATAGTCTATCTGTTCCTTAACGTTCTAGGTTTACTGGTTCTCACTATTACTGACATATCATTATGGTTCTAGATGCGACGTAATCGGAAAAGAGGAGAGACGCTTTGAAGTTACGGTTTAAAAGAATCTTAGGAGTTAGTGCAGGGGCAGTTGTAGCAATAACAGCAATTGGATACTGGTATGTATTCATCGCTGGTGCGCCACAATTAGATCGTCCCCAGCAGAGAGAATACAAAAGCTTAAAGTTTCACCTAGAAACATTCAATAGTAATGCCATGGGTGAAGCCCGTACTTATGGCGTAATTTTACCGCCTGACTATGCCCATAACCCCTCGCAGCGCTACCCAGTCATTTTCCTGCTGCATGGCGGGCATGATGATGCTAGTGCTTGGGAGAAAAAGTACGTTGCTTCATCAGTGCTACACAAGCTCTATGCGAAAAAGCAACTACCGCCATCAATCATTATTACACCTGATGGCAATGATAATCGCGGCTCAAGTCCTCTTTGGGACCCACAATACTACGATGGACCTAATGGTAACGTGGGTACAATGATTGGCTCTGAGCTTGTTCAAGTTGTAAGATCCCGCTATCGAACGTTGGAATCACCTCAGTTTTGGGCTATAGGAGGGCTGTCTTCGGGGGGTTGGGGAGCTTTAAATATTGGTTTGCATCACCTAAATAACTTTAATATCCTGTTTAGCCATGGCGGTTACTTTACTGACTCCAGTGGTCCTGAAAATAGTCCAGAAGACTTGGTGCAACAGCTATCGCCACAAGAGCGGAGGCAGATACGGATTTATCTCGATGTCGGGCAAGGGGATCCTCATTTTCTGGCCTCTACTCGACAATTTCATCAGACTTTGGATAGTTTAGGGATTGCGAATGAATTCCACGTCTTTCCAGGTGGTCACGGTCTTTCTGGACCGGATGTAGGCTGGAATTATTTTCATAAGCATCTAGCTAACTCATTGAATTATGTAGGGGAGCAGTTTAAGATAGCGCTTGAACAGCGGACAATTCAGGTCAAACGTTAAATAGGCTAGGGCGCACTCGTGAGCAAACAAAGAGGTAAGGCTGTGCTGACGCGACGCACTCGAATTGGGCTATGGACAGCGTCATTCTTAACCGCCCTGGTGGGAGTGGTGAACCTGTTATCTGCTGTGATGCGCGGTTCGCACGCACGCATAGAGCTATTAAAGCCACTTTATCCCTTCTATATTCGGGCAGGTGGGCATCTATTCGCAGCGATCACTGGCTTTGTGTTGCTGACACTGGCAACCAATTTGTTAAGACGTAAGCGGGTGGCTTGGGTGCTAACAGTCGGCTTGTTAGTTGTGTCCATCATCAGCAACCTAGTAAAGGGATTGGACTATGAGGAGAGTCTGCTAGCTTTAGTGCTGTTGGTCCAATTAATTCTGATGCGGCATGTATTTACTGCTCAGTCTGACCGACCTTCAATTGCTCAAGGCGTTCAGGTATTAATTGGGGCGTTACTGTTCACGCTTGCTTATGGGACAGCAGGTTTTTTCTTCTTGAAACAGTCGTTTACAGTTGACCAACAACCAGTTAACTTTAGCCTACCGCAGGCTTTGCTACAGACGTTTGCAGTATTTTTTACTGCGGATAATGCTGGACTAGCAGCTAGGGACCGACGGGGTGAATTTTTTGTCAATTCGATTTATGCCGTTGGTATCATCACAATGGCTTATGCTTTGTTGATGCTCTTACGACCAGTGTTACTCCATTACACAGCCGACTTAGGAGAGCGACAGCGGGCTAAAGAAATTGTAGAAAAGCATGGACAATCTGCTTTGGCAGCATTTGCCCTGTTGGAGGATAAGTCTTACTACTTCAGCCCAT
>JAFASY010000267.1 GCA_019244235.1 Chroococcidiopsidaceae cyanobacterium CP_BM_ER_R8_30 | reverse complement strand
GGACTCGTTAAGCGTGTTTCGATGCTGGTCCTTGATGGATTCGGTGGGCTTAGTGGTCTTCCATTGGAGACAGGCACGATTGCTCCTGAGCAACAATGATGCTTCTGCAGAAACAGCGGAATTTCTCACACTCAAAACGCTGAAAGCATTGAATGACAGGTATTTAAGAGATATGCAGTCCCAATATGGTGCCGCGCGTTGATGGACAGCAGGCACTTGGAACAGTTTCTCTGATTCTCTCCTGACGGCTTTGCTCAATCTGGCATCAGGTTAGTATTTTGTGCTTCTAGAGTTATCGAAGTAATTCAATAGTATTGAACCCTCGCGCGTCAGTCACTTTCTGCTATCACCAAGAGAGGTCGCCGCGTCAAATTGCTCTTAGAAAGCTCAATTACAGGTTTTTGACCCTATAAATCGTCACTCACCCCAAGTCTCTTGTTCTCAAAACTCACTTTTTTGCGTTGCTCCCCTTGACAAATGGAGAGTAACCTTAACTTGTGAGGAATGCTACTCAATAAAAAAGATAACGATGCCTGTGTCAAATGAATTATGGCAAGCCAACCAGGATTTAGTGCAAGCCTGCTTAAAACATCCCTTTAGAAACGGTTTATAAATAAAACATTAAGCGGTCTTGTAAGTTCGAGTGCGGCGATTGTTACTAAGACGACGCAGCATTAATCGAATCATCACTACACAAATCATCCCATCATGATTTTCCGGTAACACTTCATAATCACGGCATAGCACTCTAGCATTGTCCAACCAGGCAAAAGTTCGTTCGACAATCCATCGCAATGAATCAACATGAAAGCCTTTCTTTTTCCGAGGAGATGCAATCTCTAACACACATTTATAGGCAGCTTGCAGGCAACTATCTAGCTCTCCCTTGTAACCCTGGTCACCTAGTACCTTTTCTAAACGTTTGTAGAGTTCGAGAACAGGCACTAAGACAGCTGGGGCAGCCTTACTATCGGCAGCATTCGCTGCACTAACGTAACATCCCAGCATCAAGCCCAGCACATCTACGACCACATGGCGCTTCCTTCCCTTGACTTTTTTATATCCGTCTACACCTTGTTCTACCTGTCCTCTTTGACCATGCTTGACACTTTGAGCATCAATCATGCCTAAACTTGGTTGTTCATCTCTCCCTGATTGACTACGGACTTGCTCGACCAATAAAGCATTAATCCTTTCCCATAGCCCCTGTTTCACCCATTTGCGATAGTAACTGTACACTGTCTGCCAGACAGGAAACTCGCTTGGCATCGCTCGCCACTTGATGCCGTTATCGGCTCGGTAGAAAATGGCATTCACCACTTCTCGGAAGTCTACCTGCCGTTGCCTTCCTTGTTGTTTCTGCGGCGGGAGTAGGGGGGTAATGATTTCCCATTCCGCATCAATCAAGTCACTGGGGTAGAAAGGTGAAGGCATGGTTTCGGTCAGCAATCATTCAAAGCAGCTTTATGTATCCTCCATCTCGCGCTTGTTATCTCTCCTCTTAAGGTTTTATTTATAAACCGTCTCTTATGCAAGAAGTCTAATCTGAGTTTAATGGAAATCAGGCCGCTTTTGCGGGTGGACTTTATCTGCAAGGTACAGCAATTTCCTTAACAAATTCGAGCATTATTAATAATCAAGTCCAGGAGATTGATGGTATTGGTCCCTTCGCCACTAACTTCTTTACTTTTGGAAGTACGTTGGGAGATTTGAGCAGTGACAATATTGGTCCGTTCTGATTGTCAAATCTACTGTTTTGGTCGTCATTAATCTTGGTCTAGTGTCTTGTTGACTAGTCAGAGAGTTTATGGATGCTAGTTTCTACGCATTGCATATTTGTTTGGCACAGGACTTGATAAAGCTGCTGCCTCCAAAGGTAAGAGCATAGCTTCGATATTTGAATATCGGGGCATATTTAGCGGTTGGGGGAAGCGGAGCTGTTTTCACTACCCCATTTTCCAACATACAGTTGCGTCGGTAAAATTTCTGAAGTAATATCTGGAGGAAATGCTCTAGAAGTGTTGATTACCCTCTACAAAAACCAATGCTGCAAACTCAGGTTAGTTTTCTGCCACTAGTTGCTGCGGCAACTGCTGCTTTCGGGACTATTTTGGGTCTGTCTTCAGCTCCTGCCTTAGCAGACTCTTTTAATTTCAGTTACTCCGTTTCTGGGATCACAGCTAGTGGGGTGTTTATAACCAACCCTTACGATCCAAGCACGAATAGTTATCTGATAACAAGCATTGATGGTGGTCAAAGAGACGGAAATCCCATTACATTACTACCTCCTGGAGCTTTGGGGGCGGCAGGTAACGATAATCTCCTAATCGCTAACCCTTCTTTGCTCGACGAGCGCGGTTTTTCTTATAGTGCAGGAGGGATAGAGTATAACGTATTCAGCATTACTCCTGGGGGACCCTTCGAGGAATCGTCGCAGAACTTTACTGCTATACCACTGACGAGTTTTGCTGTCACACCCCCACCGACACCGCCATCTACTACACTTGTGCCTGAGCCATCAGAGGAAATGGCTGTGGTAGTAATGGGAGTTTGGATTGCTAGGGTCTGGGGGCTGAGGAAGAAAAATGCTGTATTGTCTCAGCACGCTTAGTACATCAAGATATTGTTAAATCACTGAATATATGAGGGAAGCCACTGGTTTGACCAGTGCGACTGGAAGCGTTACAAATTATTATTAAAAGATGAAATTCCTAGGCTGCTAAAACAGCATCGGGTAAGACAAAATCTAGCCAGTTTTCTTCCCATTCATTACTTGCTATCATCGCTCGAATTTGTAAGACATTATGAGCACCCTCTCTTGTCCATTGCATTTTTTGTTTCCGTTTGTGCCGGGCATTAATGATGGAGTCTATATGACACTCTGCGACCTGACTGGTAAACACTTTACCTGCTTGCTTGCGCTCATCATAATTCACTAGAAAGTTACGGTTATTTTCCAGATACTCTTGCAATCCTTTGAGCTTTGAGCGTTGCTTCTTGTCGGTAATCTTGTCCCGTAGCATGGTCAGCCCTTGTATGCTCTCGTTGGCCTTTCCATGCCATAAATTCCACTTCACACTCTCTAATGATTCTGCTAAGGTCTCACCCAGAGCGTTTTTGACATTTTGAAATTTCTGGCCAATGTGGAACCAATCTAATATCGGTTCGAGGCTTTGGCAGTGCGGCTCCAGGGCTAAGATCACCGACCAGCAGTTACTTGCTCCATCAGCTAGAGCAGTTACATGAGTCTCTGCTGTCAGACCTTGCTTGATGGCGGCATGATGCAGGTAGAGTTTCATGGTGGCTAGCCGATCGTCCAGCGTACAGATGGTGCAGCTTTTATTGGTGATTTGGCGATGATGCTCATCGATCACCACAAGACAGTTTGGACGATAGACGATACCGGACAAAGCCTCAAAGCTGCGTTTGTCCTGCTCTTGGGTGGCAATATGACCCCCATCGACCTGTACAATCAGTTCCCTCGCGGCAACCGGCAACTCGTCTGGGTTGGGAGGATTCAAATTGAACTGTGAAACTCGTTCACCCACCTGGTTAGTCACTCGCTGAATCTGGACATGGTTGTTAACACGGCGACGTTGACAGTTGAGCTTCTCTAGATGCTCTTCAGCATCGCGGTAACTCTGAACCGCGCCTTGCTCACACTGTAGCTTGACCAAATCCGGGTGGATGTCTGTTCCAAACACCGTGATCGTGGTGGGTGTCCCTTGCCAATTACACTCAGGATTTTTACACTTATGCTTCTGCATCCGCACCTGATGGTCACTGAAGACAGCATGAAATTGCGATTCCATAAAGCCCAGCTTTGAGAGTTTACCCCCGCATTTGGGGCACTGGGTATGACCTGAGTCAATTAAGATGGATTGCTCAGCCAATAACGCACTCTGGATCTTAGACAGTAAAGAAATTTGTTCTGCATGCCGCAATCCGAATTCTAGGATTGATTCTGGTTTCTGGATGTCATAAATTTTGAGGGTGTCTCGCTTCACAACTTTTTGGCTAGAGACAGACACTTTTTCGACAATCACCCTAAACTCGTAGTCCATAATCCATGATTCCCACTGCTACTCTCTTAGAGAAGAATAACATAGGAAATCTACTTTAATAATAATTTGTAACGCTTCCAACACCTCTCGTAAAAACTTGGCTGGCTCTACTTCTAGGAGGATTTGAGCTAAAGCAGAGTACTGAGGATTTCTACTGCCTAGAAGGGATTTGGGTGCAAAATTCTGAATCAGCAAAATGAAACTGTTTGCTACTTGTCGGAATTAATATTATTAATAAATGGATTATTATAGGTCGGTAATTGTCGAATTCTTTCTCTTAGCACATCCGATTTAGTTCTTTTATTTTCTTGACAATAGGTCTCGATTGCCCTCATTTCTTCGGGTGATACCCTAAAAGTAATCCATTGTCTTTTGGGCTTAGGCATGTTTAAGTGTAACAACAAAATTGACAACTGAATCCTATTATCTGCTCTGAAAATTTAGCTTTGGCTTCTTATCCATCGAATTGCCTTGATACGGATTTGTATCTCAGAGGGTGCAAGAAGAGGGAACTTTAAGATTCTTCCTCGCAATTTACCTAGGTAGGGGTAAGATCAGCGAAGCTGACGTTTCCCGCCACATAACGTCTAAAACCCTTGCTGTGCAGAGGTTTTGCGAATAAAAATGCAGTTGCTCACTAAAAGTTCGTATGTAGTACGCTACTGCTGTGCCAATTGACCTTTAAGTTATTTGGTACAGAGTTGGGCAACGTAGCCATAAGGGTTTCAGGCTACAAAAATCAGCCTGGTTCAAATGGTACAGATGAAGATAGCGTGTCCAGTCTGCCAGAGCACCATTTTTCAGTTAAAGTTGATTTTTTTCTGTAACCCATTTTAGATAAGCTTTCCAACCGTTGTGTGGCAGCAAACGGTAGCTTGGCTGAGCTTACCCCTAATTAAGGTTTGTCTGACTCAGAGGTATTGACAACTACTAGTGATGAGACATAGTATGTTTTGTCCTGCCGAGTTCCCATGGCAGGACTTCATATTATCCTCTAGTGAAGACTATTTTGACTCAACAAATTTTAACAAGAAGCCACTCCTCTAGATGGATAGTGAGTGCAGTGAAATCAATTACCTTAGTTAGCTGGAATACAATTCCACAAGAGAACTATCATTTCCTGGAAGTTTTAGCGTCGCCAAGTTAGCCGAAGTCTACAGTTTCCAGGATTTTTTGATTCTGGTGACACAAGTGTCGAAATGTTCTCGGTCTAAACACTTGAGACAAGGATGCATGCCAGATTCTGTGCCGACTCCCAACCATCACACCCCAAACGCTTTGGCTGTGAGCTTTATCAATGTGACAGTGGCGAGCGCCGCAGCGCTTAGCCGCCCAGCTTGAGCCAGACCGGCAGAAAAGCTGGGCGGGATTCCCATGTTAAGACGGATACAGAGAAAATCAGGTCTGGGCAACTACTATTGGTGTACATTAGAGATCTTGCATAAGTCAGGAAGACTTAGAAAGTCCCAATTCGTAGTTGTACAGCCCAGCTATCAGATTAAATCTCAACCCAAATCGCTTTCTTCGGTTCCGATATTTCTCTGCTAAAATCCTAAATACCTTAAGTCTGCCAATGATATGTGCGCAGATGCAGCGCACTCTTTCTATGTCCCGATTCATCTGCAAGTCTGCCTGACTCAACTGCACGCCTTTGCGCTTCTTTTTGTGTGACCGACTATTAGCATGTAGCTGCTGTATCCCCTGATAGCCTCTGTCCGCCAAGCATTTCGTCTCTTGTTTGAGCTTAACCTGGCTGCGCTTAAATAGGTGAAAATCATGCTCCTTCCCAGCGGCAAATGTAGTACAAATTACTGCTTTGGTCTTGGGGTCTACCACTAGTTGAGTTTTCAGGGTATGTCGTTTTTTCTTGCCGCTGTAGAAACGCTTCTGTCGCTTTTTAGGTCGCTCTACTGGTGTTTCTGTAGCATCAATCACCACCAGCTTGGCTGCCGATTCGGGGTCGAGTAGTTGCTTTTTCCCCGGCAGCTTAAATATACCTGCTCGTATGAGCGCACTCTCAACTTTTCTGACAATACGGCAAACTGTCGCTTCATGCACTTCCCAAGCTTGCCCAATGTGAAAGTACGTGCGGTACTCCCGCCAATACTCCAGACTTATGAGCACTTGATCCTCAATACTTAACTTGCTAGGTTTACCAGATTTCTTCTTTTTCTGCTCAACCTGCTCATCCAGAACTCTCACCATGCAGGTAAAGGTTTGATGATGTACACCACACAGTCGTTTGAAATCTTCCGGCTTGAGTTGCTGGTATCGCAAGTAGGTCATGATTTGGCTTCTATGAACCTACTACTTTTACCGCATCTCCCACTTATGCAAGAAGTCTA
>JAFASY010000161.1 GCA_019244235.1 Chroococcidiopsidaceae cyanobacterium CP_BM_ER_R8_30 | reverse complement strand
CACACTCTTTGCTGCGTCAAGACGTTAGAGGTAGGAAGTGCTAAAAGCCGACTGTCGAGGCCAAGAGAAGATAGACCTATCTGAATATCCAAATCCACTAGCCAGAGCATCTCACCCCGGCAGTTGTGGACGCCCAAAACGCAATTTGGCAGATCAGGAACTGGCAAAATCTCCTCCACCGAGATTCTCAGCATTTCCTTGACGCTAGCCAGTGGCAATAGGGCTGTAATTTCAGGGCTAAACTGAAAGCGGAGAAATTTCTCCGCATCTAGCGAGTCTCCTGGAATTGCCTCCTCAATCATCTCAAGCTGGACGATTGTCTGCCCCTGATTTAGCCAATCCGAGATAGAACTTGAGTCATCGGCTACAGTTTCGACTGCAACCTGAACTTGTCTCGGTGGCAACTCCTCTGGTGTTCCGACTTTGAACTTCTGCTGCCAAGCGGGTAGGCGCTCCCCGATCTGTCGTCCGTACACCTTCACCTTACGAATGAATTTCCAGTTCAACTCATTCAAGCTTGTGCGAACAAAAGCCATCATTTCATCTTGACTGGGGGCTGTGTCTGATTCCAGCAAAATGCCCAAACACTGATTTTTCAAGACAGCTTTGGCAGTAATTCCCTGAGAATTGAGATAGTCATTCATCCAGTCAGCAATGATTCCGGGATCGTCGCTGTGCTTAGCCAGTTGTGAAGAGCTTCTCACCACACTTACCCTCGCATTAACCGCTGGACAGTTTGCAATAGTTCCTGTTGATTCAAGGGTTTAGGTAGATAGGCATCTGCCCCTAACATCTTGCCCCACATCTTGTCTACCTCTGTGTCTTTTGTAGAACACATGACGACTGGAATCGGGCTAGTCTTGGGGTCAATTTTCAACTCTCGGCAGAGTTCAAAACCACTTTGTCCCGGCAAAATGACATCTAAAACAATCAAATCAGGCTTCTGTCGAAACAGAGTTGCTTGGGCTTCCTCAACGCTTCTAGCACTCAGCACCGTTAACCCAGCCTGTTGCAGATATCGGATAATAATTTCCGATTCTGTGACGCTATCTTCAACAACTAATACTGTACTCATAAGTTTCTACCTGGAAAGCAATATCGAATCATGCTGATAAATCCCTGCGCTCAGTCATTGGTTTAAATTTGTTAGCAAGGCGCGGGTGCACTCACCTGCTTTCTAAAGCAGGAGTAGCTGCAGTCTTTAAATGCTTCTGCACCACTGCCAGCACCAGCTCAGCCTTGATTGGCTTTGCCAAAAAATCTGAAGCTCCAACTGTCTTAGCGCGAACGCGGTCTAAAATCCCATCATTCCCCGTCAAGATCACCACTGGCGTTTGCTTAAAAATAGAAATTTTGCGAATTTGAGCACAAATTTCGTAGCCACTAGCCACTGGCATCACCAAGTCTAAGAAGATCAAACTAGGCTTGCGTTCTAGTATGACTGGCAACACTCGCACCGATTCTTGAACACTGACAAACTGATAGCCAGCCTGGGTGAGAATTTCTTGCAGCCGCTGGCAAATCTGAACGCTATCATCCACACAGACCACCAGCGATCCAATAGACTGAGCGGCAGACTGGTTTGTTGCCTTGGGCGGAGGAACTAGACTGGGTAAATCCTCCACTTCCACCAGATCAACCAACCCCTTATGAACATAGGGCATTAAGGAACGAGTCAGGATGAGCAAATCTTGCCGCATTTGAGCTGCTAGATCCCGGAGGCTGAGTTTTCCGTTTACAAGCGCCGCTATCTTTTGATAAGTCGGGAGCGACATTTGCTGCCGTAACTCATCAGGTCGCTTCACCACTGGAGCCAAATTAGGTGACTGATACATTAACCCTGTCTGGCACCACATTTTCAAAGCTTGCTGAACTTGCAGTAGCATTTGCTCTGAGCTGAGAACCGTCAAAGGAAACTCCAAGCCCCCTTGGGGACTGGTTTTGTAGGTCAACGGCTCCAGCTCTACAGCTTGTAGGATGTCGAACAATACCTCTTTCAAGGTATTCTCAATGACTGCTACAGCTTGTTCCTGTGTGACCTGCCCCCGCCTAGTCAAAACCGTTAAAACTGGGTACTCCCAAGACTCAGCAGTCCCTACTTCTAGATAGATGCTGTTCAGGTTAACTTGGGGACAAAACTGGGACAGACATCTGCTCCATCGTCGGAATCGATGCACCCCTCCTGTCGCCCAAACGAGCCGACCCGTGTGGAAGTAAAGTTTCCACCCATGCTTAATGGTAGCCTGAACATCAAGTTGCCCGGTCAAGTGTGTTTGACTGCTAACCTGAAGTTGATTAATGAGGCTGTTGATCGTTGAACGATTAACTACTGACATAAAACTAGGCAATATACTCATTGATCGTGGGCACTCATGTTGAGCAGTTAAAGGTTTTTGCAACGCAACCGGAGTGGCTAGAAGGAGGGTAAAAAGGCAAGTTATCAACTAGAGGATTTGTAGTTGAGAAAAGGAGGAAAAATTTACTTTTCAACTGCCATTTTGCTTAATAACCTAAAGAAAACTTACAAAAAATAAAGAGTGGATAAAGCTTTGTTTGTATTATGAATTGCTGATAAAGCGCCGTGGATAAGAGCGCTTTTTTGAGAATTCTCATTTGCAAACCCGACATATCACAAACTCTCTAATCATTTACTTTATTTAGATTTTTTTAAGTTTGATAACCGTAATATTTCGGAAGTTTGCAAACAGAATTCTTTTCATACCAACTGTCGCTTCATGTAAATTTTCTGAGACTGAGCTTCAACACTGCTTTACCTCAGTAAATATGCGGTGGTACAAGAAAGAGCTTCATATTCATGTTAGGCAGATAAATTTTTGTGGCTTGTGAGTTATATTGTTCTCAACAAGCTCTACTTTTTTTGTGAGCAGTTACATAGCAAGTAGCTCAAGTTCTAGTTCTGCATCCTCTTCATCATCGTCTTGCTCGTCACCTATACAATCTTGTAACTGTTTAATCAAAGCTTGCAGTTGGACTAGTTCTGCTTGCATTTTGTCAACCTCAGTCTTGAGACTGTCCACCTGTTCTGCTAAGGGGAAACTGTCTAACAACTGAGATGCCACGAGATTTAGAATGGAAGCCTCAGACGGAATTTGCTGACGAAGCAATTGAATATCATCACAGATGTTGTGAGTAAGTTGTGCAAGTCTTTCCTCAAGCTGAGTGTTAGCCTTCCATAGATCTAATCGAACTTGCTGTTCGGAAGTCACTTTGGCATCAAGCTCCAAGAGTTGCTGGCTTTTAGAAGCCACTTCTTGCTGAAGAAATGAAACTGCTTGATTCAGTTGTGATTGTTGCTCAACTTGAGCCCTTATTGCTGTAATGCTCTGCTGAGTTTGCTGCTCAAACCGTTGCCGATTAAGCAGGTTGAGAAAGATTGAGAGAGAAAGAGGAGCAGCGGCATAAACGACTTGTCGAGAAGCGGTGGAAATAACGACTCCCAGGACTGAGGCAGCAAAGGAGCTATACTCGGCTACCTGTAATAGGCGCAATCTGTTAGGCTGCATAAAATTTTTGCCACCATAGTTTTCATTAGCTCTACTAAGATGGCATTCAGCTTAGGGAGATCGCTTCATATTAGTTAAAGATTTTTGAAGATGCGAACAGAATTTGGGCAATTTGGTTGACTCTGGTGGCACTTCAATCAACTCTCCGTTGAACAATTCATACAGATTATCTGTGCCATCGTCATAGGCAAAATATTCTTCAATACTTTGAAACCGCCGTTTAAACTGACACATAACATCAACCTGTGATGCCTGCTTTGATT
>JAFASY010000116.1 GCA_019244235.1 Chroococcidiopsidaceae cyanobacterium CP_BM_ER_R8_30 | reverse complement strand
CCCTCCTCGCCACCTATAGTTTGCTAACAGGGTATACCTTAACTGGATTGGTCTTTGTTGCTCTAAAAACCCAGGGTGTAGGCATCCCAGGAATTGGGTTTGCTGCTCTTGGTTGTGGTATCACCTTTATTGTTGCCCGTCCCATAGGTTCCAATCTTTCTGACCGTGACGGCATGGCTTTGACCAGAACAATTGGGCTAGGTGTGCTAGCGCTGCTAGTTGTCATCTTTGGTCAATTGCTCTTTGGGCTGTTTGGTATCTACACACCAACACCTTTTGAAATTGGTATTTCTGGTTTAGGAGTGTTTCTGTTTGCAGGTGCGGCAGTGGTAGATTTCTACATTCTGCCTCGCACCTATCGTGACGACCAATACTTACCAGCCGCTTTATCGATGTACCTGACATACATCAACCTGTTTATCTTCATTTTGCGGCTGCTAGTTTCCCTTAATAGTCGACGGTAGGAAGAGGCAGAGGAGCAGAGGGGCAGGGGAGAAAGAAAGCACTATGCTCCATTTCTTTTTCAAGAAGCAGAACTTTTTTAGAACACCCGATTTGAGGTTCTGCCCTTCAAGCCAGAATAGAATGTAGAGCCTTACAGAAGTTTCCCTTCCAGAGAGCTGAGGAACAAAGTCAGCAGTCGGTCTTCTTGCCCTCTGCCCCCCTGCTTCCCTGCCCCCCTCCTCTTCTTCCCATTAGCTCTAAAATGGATGATAGAGAATCTATAGCTACATACGATGGAAGTTTTAGATATTAAACGCGAAGTCGAAACGTTGTCCCGTCGCCTGGGTAAAACCCAGGACTATCTTTGACGTACCAGCACTATCTGCTAAAATTCAGGATTTGGAACAAATAGCTGCACAGCCAGAATTCTGGGAAAACCAAGCAGCTGCTCAACAGACTCTGCAAGAACTTAATGACCTTAAGGAGCATCTGCAGCAGTATCATCAGTGGCGCAATAGCCTAGACGACACTAAAGCTGTTCTAGAGCTGTTGGAATTGGAAACCGATGCAGCACTGTTGCAAGAAGCGGAAGCTAATATCAACCATCTGAGCCGCGAACTCGATCAGTGGGAATTGCAACAGTTACTATCTGGTCCCTATGACGAGAAAGGAGCGATACTGACGATCAACGCTGGGGCTGGAGGCACTGATGCCCAAGACTGGGCAGAGATGCTGTTGAGGATGTATACCCGTTGGGCAGAAAATCATGGTTATAAAGTTAACTTAGCTGAAATCTCTGAAGGAGATGAAGCTGGGATTAAATCTGCCACCTTAGAGATTACTGGTCGCTACGCCTACGGGTATCTGCAATCTGAGAAAGGTACCCATCGCTTAGTGCGGATTTCGCCTTTTAATGCCAATGGTAAGCGGCAGACGAGTTTTGCTGGGGTAGAGCTGATGCCCCAGATAGATAACTCTGTGCAGTTAGAAATTCCAGAGAAGGATCTAGAAGTCACAACATCTCGTGCTGGTGGTAAGGGCGGGCAGAACGTCAACAAAGTTGAAACAGCGGTGCGGATTGTTCATATTCCCACTGGGGTAGCAGTGCGCTGCACTCAGGAGCGGAGTCAGTTGCAGAACAAAGAAAAAGCACTTGCCATTCTTAAAGCTAAGCTACTGATCATTGCTCAAGAGCAACGCGCCCAAGAAATTGCCCAGATCCGAGGGGACATGGTTGAAGCTGCTTGGGGTAACCAAATCCGTAACTATGTGTTCCATCCCTATCAATTAGTTAAGGATCTGCGCACTAATGTTGAAACAACCGCCGTTTCGGATGTCTTGAATGGTGAGATTGACCTGTTTATTCAAACTTATCTGCGCCAGGAAAATCAACTGGTAGAAACAAATGCCTGATCACTTTTCTTGTAGGAGTAATTGTGAGGAAGCTTGTGAGTCACCCATCTTCAACCCCCCAGATAGAGCCGCCTGCGGCTGAAACCACGAAATCTACATTAGCAGTAGAGCCCAAGCCTAGTTACGTTAAACTCGCGATGCGCAATATGGTACGCAAGCGGGTAACTTCTCTGCAACACTTTGTACTCACAACCCTTGGGCTCTTAGCAGTTCTTGTAAGTCTTGCTTACCTAACTCGCTAATGACTCAAGCCAATACAGGAGACTTAGGGGTGTGCTAGTTGAAGTAAGTGTGCAGGATTTCTCAGGTTTCCCAACTAAGATCCCCATTAGTGCGGAAACTTGGGAAGCCTGGTTTGATCGTTGGCTAGAAACTCTACAACATGACATCCCAAGGGCAGAGAGCTATGAACTCAGTTTACGCCTGACTGATGATACAGAAATTCAAGCTCTTAACAACCAGTACCGTCACCAGAATTGTCCTACAGATGTTTTAGCCTTTGCTGCTTTAGAGGTGGACTGTCCTCAGCTAGCTGAGTCGCTAGTGTCCCTGCCACTGTATCTTGGTGATATAGTCATTTCTGTCGATACAGCCGAGCGGCAAGCCCAGCAGCAGGGTCATACCTTATCAACTGAACTAGCTTGGTTGGCAGCTCATGGGTTACTGCATCTCCTGGGATGGGATCATCCAGATGAAGACAGCTTGATACAAATGTTGGAAGAGCAAGTTATCTTGCTGAAAGAAGTTGGTTTGGCTGTTGAGGGCATACCAGGGTCGTAGCCGCGGTACTATAGATTGTCTACTCAGTTTATGCTTAGTACTTGTCTAAAGCATAAAATAGACAATCAATGCGCTATGAAAAGGTGAAGTTCGTTGTCCGCCAACTTCTCTGTTGCTAGTCACTCATCTATGTCCAAAGAACTTTCGACATCAACGCCAAAAAGACCAGAAAAGGTGGCTGCAATTAAGCGGGAGTTGTCCTGGCAAGTCTCCTCGAATTTGCTAATTAGTTTTCATTATGCCTGGTGTGGCATGGTCTATGCCTTTCGAACTCAGCGCAACTTTCGCGTTCATTTGGTAATTGGCTCTCTGGCAATGGGATTGGCAGTTTTTTTACGTCTTAAATCAGTCGAGATTGCAGTTATTGGGCTAACCAGTGGTTTGGTTCTAGTTATGGAGTTGCTAAACACAGCTATTGAGTCTGTGGTTGATTTGACAGTTAATCAGAACTTTCACGAGTTGGCTAAGATTGCTAAAGATTGTGCCGCTGCTGCTGTCCTAGTGTCGGCTATGGCAGCTGTTCTGGTAGCTGGGACACTTTTGCTTCCGCCTTTACTTGCGTTGCTACGGTGACAAAAAAGGAAGGTGGGACTACAGAAGATTGGAAAAGAGGTTAATAAGTTTTGATTATAGTTATTGATAACTACGACAGTTTTACCTACAACTTAGTGCAATATTTAGGAGAACTGGCAGCTGATTTTCCAGCGGTAGAGAAGATTGAAGTCTGCCGGAATGACCAAGTTTCATTGCCGCAGCTCCGTCAACTGCAACCTAGTGGGGTAGTCATTTCCCCAGGACCTGGTCGCCCAGAGAGTGCGGGAATTTCTCTGGAGCTGATTCAGCAACTGGGGCCAACTGTACCAATTTTAGGAGTGTGTTTGGGACATCAAAGTATTGGTCAAGTCTTTGGCGGTCAAATTATCCCTGCTCCAGAATTAATGCATGGCAAAACTTCTCATATATTTCACAAACAGGTAGGAGTTTTTCGGGGATTAGATAATCCATTGACCGCAACCCGGTATCATAGTCTAATTATTGACCGCCAGACTTGTCCGGAAGTACTGGAAATTACGGCCTGGATTGAGGATGGAACCATCATGGGGATCAGACACCGGAACTATCCTCACATTGAGGGCGTCCAGTTTCATCCGGAGAGTGTACTGACGACTTCAGGAAAGCAGTTGTTGCGAAATTTTCTGGAACAACTACAGTCGTCAGTGGTTTGTAGGGAGAAGTGATGAAACGGAGAAAGTTACTTGGGCTGACCGGGGCTGGGTTAATGACAACCTTGGTGACTGGTTGGACTATTGAATTTCAAGCTGATTCGGCCCAACCAAGTAGGAAATCAAAACCTAGAACCCAATCTGGGAATTCCTTGTCGATTCAGTGGCTTGGTCATAGTTGTTTCCTGTTTTCTGGTGGGGGAGTGCGTATCCTCGCAAATCCATTTCGCCCATTGGGCTGCACAGCAAAATATCGCCCGCCGAAGGTAGCAGCAGATTTGGTCATGATCAGCAGTCAGCTACTGGATGAAGGTTCGACAGATGGACTGCCAGGTAGTCCCCGATTAATCTATGAACCAGGTGTTTATCAGTTTAACGGTATCAAGTTACAGGGAATCTCTATGGACCACGATCGCATAGGAGGCAAGCGGTTCGGCACCAACGTCGCTTGGCGTTGGACTCAGGCAGGAATTAATATCCTGAATTTAGGGGGAGCGGCTGCCCCAATTACAGTTGACCAAAAAATTCTGATGGAGGGTCCCGACGTGATGTTAGTGCCAGTCGGTGGGGGACCAAAAGCTTACAATCCGGAGGAGGCGAAGCAGGCAATTCAAACCCTGAACCCTAAATTAATTATTCCGACTCAATTCCGCACTCAAGCAGCTGATGCTAACTGTGATCTTGCTCCGTTGGATGCATTCCTGTCGGTAATGAGTGGTTTCCAAGTGCGTCACTCTAATACTGATACGATCAGTCTCACTCCAGCTGACTTACCATCATCCGGCCCGGTGATTCAAGCGTTCAGTTACAAATCCTAGCTATTAAGATAGCTTTACAGACTAGTAACAAAAGCAAGCTATGCAAACAGAATACCGCCAGCGTCGAGAGCAATTGATGGCTAAAATCGGCACTGGAACCGCTGTATTTCGCAGTGCGCCAGCAGCAGTGATGCATAACGATGTCGAATATGCTTTTCGACAAGATAGTGATTTTTTCTATCTGACTGGGTTTAATGAGACGGAGGCGGTAGCAGTTTTAGCACCACATCACCAAGAACATCGCTTTGTGCTATTTGTTCGACCTAAAGAACCAGAAAAGGAAGTTTGGACAGGTTACCGTTGTGGGGTAGAAGGGGCAAAGGAAATATTTGGTGCTGACGAGGCTTACTCAATTGCTGAACTCGATGAGAAACTGCCTCATTACTTAGAGAAGGCAGACCGGATTTACTACCACTTGGGGCGTGATCGCGCTTTCAATGAAACAATTCTCAGATATTGGCAACGTCTGATGGCAACTTATCCTAAGCGGGGTACGGGACCAATTGCGATTGAAGACTCAGGACCAATTCTGCATCCTTTGCGGTTGGTAAAAAGTGAAGCTGAGTTGGAGTTGATGCGCAAAGCAGTTGCGATCTCAGTTGAAGCTCACAACTATGCCCAAGAAATTGCCCGTCCTGGTCGCTATGAGTATGAAATTCAGGCAGAGATGGAGCGGCTATTTCGCCTCCGGGGTGCCATGGGACCAGCTTATCCCTCAATTGTCGCTTCAGGCTCCAATGCCTGCGTCCTCCACTACATCGAGAATAATCGGCAGTTACAGGACAACGAGTTGCTGCTGATTGATGCTGGTTGTGCCTATGGTTATTACAATGCCGATATTACCCGGACTTTTCCTGTAAGTGGCAAGTTCACGCCTGAGCAAAAGGCACTCTATGAAATTGTGTTAGCGGCTCAACAACAAGCGATCGCTCAGGTACAGACAGGTAATCCTTACAGCCAAATTCACGATACGGCTCTGCGTGTCCTAACAGCAGGTTTGGTAGAGCTAGGACTCCTTAAGGGTGAAATCGATAAGTTAATTGAGGAGGAGAAATATAAACCTTTTTACATGCACCGTACTGGGCACTGGCTAGGGCTAGATGTCCATGATGTGGGTGTTTATCAGCACGGCGACAATGCACAAATCTTGCAACCCAATCAAGTGCTGACAGTAGAACCAGGTCTTTACATCGTCCCTAACACTAAACCAGCTGAAGACCAGCCAGAGATTGACCCGCGCTGGAGTGGGATTGGCATTCGGATTGAGGATGATGTCTTAGTCACTGCTTCAGGACATGAAGTGTTAACAGCGGGTGTTCCGAAGGCAATTGAGGAGTTAGAGAAATAATAGCCCTCAACTTTGATTGACGAAGAACGGGGTGTGGGGTGTTCTTTCCCCCCATCCCCCCCTGCCTCTAATCCCCAACGCCAGTCGCTTCAAGTCGGGAAACTCGCCCACAGCGCTGGCTCCTTCGTGGGGAAGAGCGAGCCCCCCCTCCTCTTCTAGAGGGTTGGTACGTATTGCGGCTTTTCAGGTACGTCAGTGTACTCAGCAACAATTTGACGGAACTCTTGACCTTCAATCGTTTCTTTTTCGATCAGAAGATCGACCAGGCGATCCATGACAGTGCGATTGTCTCGCAGCAATTGCTTAGCTAGTGCGTAACACTCTTCCACAATCTCTCGAACTTGACCATCAACGCGAGAGGCAATCGATTCTGAATACTCTGAGCGCGTCATCCAGTCACGGCCTAAAAACACTTCCCCACTCTGGCTTTCCAAGGATAGGGGTCCAAGGTTTGACATGCCAAATCGGGTGACCATTTGTCGTGCCATCCCCGTTACCTGTTGTAGGTCGTTGCCTGCGCCAGTAGTGACTTCTGCTGAGCCAAAGATCACTTCTTCTGCTGCTCTACCCCCCAGGGCACCAGTAATCCGAGCTTTCAGCTGAGAACGAGAGATCAACCCTTGCTCTTCGTTAGGAGTAAACCAGGTCAATCCTTGGGCTTGTCCCCGTGGTACTAGAGTCACCTTTTGCACTGGATCGTGGTCTTTGAGCAGGGTGCCAACCAAGGCATGTCCAATTTCGTGATAGGCAATAAGTCGCTTACTCTTGCTATCAACCAAGGGCGTGCCTTCCATTCCCGCTACTACCCGATCCACCGCATCGTCAATTTCCAGCAGCGTGATCGCTTCCTTGCGTCGTCTTGCTGTCAAAATTGCTGCTTCATTCAGCAAATTGGCTAGGTCCGCACCAGTAAATCCAGGACTGCGACGAGCTACCGCTTCCAGCGAAACTGATGGGTCAAGCTTCTTGTTACGAGCATGGACTTTTAAAATTTCCAATCGCCCTTTAAGATCTGGAGCATCCACAATCACTTGCCGATCAAACCGTCCCGGACGCAGTAAGGCAGCATCAAGCACGTCGGGTCGGTTGGTAGCGGCAATAATAATGATGCCCGTATTGCCTTCAAACCCATCCATCTCTGTCAATAACTGGTTGAGGGTTTGTTCTCTTTCATCGTTACCGCCGCCGATGCCTGCACCCCGTTGACGACCGACAGCATCGATTTCATCAATGAAGATGAGGCAAGGAGCGTTGTCTTTCGCTTTTTTAAACAAGTCGCGCACGCGAGAAGCGCCAACGCCGACAAACATCTCAACAAACTCAGAACCAGAGATGCTGAAAAAAGGCACTCCAGCTTCACCTGCGATCGCTTTAGCTAGTAAAGTTTTGCCAGTACCAGGAGGACCTACCAGCAGTACACCTTTGGGAATCCTTGCGCCTACAGCAGTGAAGCGTTCCGGTTGTTTGAGGAAGGTAACAACTTCTTGCAGTTCTTCTTTGGCTTCATCTATCCCAGCCACATCGTCGAATTTGACTCCAGTTTTGGCTTCCATCTGGAACCGGGCTTTCGATTTACCAAAATTTAAGGCTTGCCCTGGACCGCCAGGAATGTTGCTAGAACGCCTGAAGAGGAAGAATAGCCCACCAATCAGCAGTACTGGAAAAATTAAATTGCCGAGTAGCCCCCAGATAGCACCATCATTTCGAACTGGATGGGAATCGAAGCTAACGTTTGCTTCCCTCAGTTTGGAAATGAGTTCAGGAGCATTGACAGGTAAATCGACTCGCAGCCGTTGCATGCGGTTATCGAGTTCTGGATCAACAGCTTCTACGATTGCTGTCCGACCACCCTCATAGAGGTCTACAGTGGTGACTCGACCAGAATCTAGATATTCTAGAAACCGACCATAGGTCATGCGGGTACTGGCAGTATTCTTACTCATATCAGTCGGAGCACTAGCAAATGCACCTTGCCAGAAGAAAAAGCCTATGACTAGAGCAGGTAGTGTCCAAAGTACTAGAACTCTCCAAGAAAATTTCATCAGTTAGTTGCCTCTAAACGTGTTTCCAACAAGTCAGGTTTAGCACCAGCATGGGTTGAGCGACTCACAAGAATATAGCTTTTAAACGGATATGAATAACTCCATTGCTTAGCACCATGTCTCACTCTCGGTGCGGCAGAGCTAGCCGTAATCTCTAAGAATCTTAATTAAATTTAACTTAATTTTGACAGCTTGCGCTAGGGGGGAGAAGAGGGCAGGGGAGAAAAGAGATGGTACTAGTAGAATATGATGCTGGGTGTTAGTGGGTGAGTGTGAGGGCTTGATTTAGACGGGGGCGATCGAAGTCTAGCTGATTGAGGATTAACCAGGATTGAATCAGATCGGGGCCGTGTAAGTCCCCTGTGAGGGCTGCTCGGAGTGATCGCATCACTAGTCCTCTTTTTAGGTTTTGTTCTTTTACTACTTGTTTGATCATGTCTTGAGCAAGCGAGTCTGTTAGGGGCTGATTCTCATCTAGAGCTGTGAGAATTGCCTCTATTCCAACGCTAGCTCCTTCTTGTTTTAGTTGGGACGTTGCCTCTTCACTGTATTCCACTAGCCTTGTGAAGAACAATCGACTCATTTCTACTGCATCTGTTAGACGAGTCAAACTTGGACCAATTAAACTTGCAAGCTGTTCTAGCAAAGGGCGACTAGCTGTAGGGTCAAATTCATACCCAGCAGCCTTCCAGTAGGGGATCAGTAAGTCAGTTAGCTCCCCTATCGGCAGATTATGCAGGTATTGGCTGTTTAACCAATCCAGCTTGTCCCAATCAAATTTTGCCCCGGCTTTGTTAACGCGTTCAAAGCTAAACTGTTGAGCCGCGGCTTCTAAGGTGAAGATTTCCTGTGTTGAATCTGGTGGCGACCAACCCAATAGCGTCATATAGTTAACTAACGCCGGGGCTATGTAGCCCATTTGCTTAAAGTCGGAGATAGAGGTAACGCCATCCCGTTTAGAAAGCTTCCGTCCCTCCTGATTCAAAATTAGGGGCGTATGGGCAAACTCCGGCACTGTTGCCGCAAAGGCTTCATAAAGCAGTATCTGCTTAGCTGTGTTGGCGATGTGGTCTTCTCCACGAATGACATGAGTGATTTGCATGTCTATATCATCAATAACTACAGCAAAGTTATATAGCGCCTGACCAATGTCACCTCCAGATGCCGCCCGAGCGATCACCATGTCGCCACCCAAGTCGCTACCACGCCAGCTCATTCGTCCCCGCACCATGTCATTCCAGACAATTTCTCGCTCGTCATCGATCTTGAAGCGAATGACAAAGCTGCGACCTTCTGCCTCAAAAGCGGCTTGTTGCTCTGGTGTGAGATTTCGGTGACGGTTGTCGTAGCGAGGAGCCTCTTTCCTCGCCACTTGAGCGGCTCGTAGCTCCTCTAGCTCGACTGCTGTGGTATAGCAGCGATAAGCTAATCCTTTGTCTAACAGGGTTCTAACCCCTTGCCGATAAATATCTAGGCGATTAGATTGAAAGATTGGTCCTTCATCCCAGCTTAACCCTAGCCACTTCAGGCCTTGAAGAATGCTGTCAGTGTACTCTTGGCGCGATCGCTCTGTATCTGTATCCTCTATTCGTAGGATAAATTGACCGCCATGGTGACGTGCGAATAGCCAGTTAAATACACCAGTTCTCGCCGTACCGATATGCAGGTTTCCAGTGGGACTAGGGGCAAGCCTAACTTTTACAGTCACGTAATTTAATTCCTAAAACTAGGAACGGGACTGACGGGGCTCGAACCCGCAACTTCCGCCGTGACAGGGCGGTGCTCTAACCAATTGAACTACAGTCCCTTAATTTGAGCCGTTCTTTATCTTGGCAGCTGTTTGGCAGTTCGTCAAGTTTTTTTAGTGTAGCGTATGTACACTTAAAATAAAAGCCGCCTCTGTCCAAAGGACAGAGGCGGCTTTTTTGATAATTTGCCTAAATTCTGAATATGCTGCCTTGAGTTCTCCTATTAAGTTTAAAAGAGTTCTACAGTTTTTCTCTTGAGTGGCAAGCCTACTAAAACAGCGATAGGTTTTTGAGGAGAAGCTGAGATGGCGGATGGGAACTGGGAAGAGTTTTATCAACGGACACAAGCAACAAGAATCCGCGCTGCCGAACTGTGTCAGCATACTCGTAGTTTGCTTATGCAGCAACAAGATTTACTAGTGACAGCCTGCGAGGAACTTTATAATGCCTTAGACAACCTTGAAGCAGCTGAAGAGGAGTTACATCAGAAGAATGAGGAGCTTACTGCTGCTTACGAGATTGCCGAATTGAAACGTCAGTACTACCATGGGGTATTCGAGTATACCTCCGATGCTTATCTAGTAACTGATACAGTAGGAGTCATCCGTCAGGCAAATAGAATTGCTGCCAAGTTGCTCAACCTTAAGCAACCTTTCCTGGTAGGTAAGCCACTAGTTGCTTTTTTTGATAAAAAGGATCGTCCAACCTTTCGCTCTAAACTGAGCCAGCTGCACCGATTAGACCAAGTTCAAGAAACATGGGAAGTTAATTTGCTACCCCGTAAGAGTGAGCCTCTAGACGTGGCTGTGACGATGAATGTCATTCGCAATCAGCTGGATGTACCAGTTGCTTTATGTTGGGTAGTGCGCGACATCAGGAAGCGTAAGCAAGCACAGACAGCACTGAGACTACTCTGCGCTGGCTTACAGGCAAACGAACCAATTGTGATTACATCAGGTAAGCTCGACGAGCCAGGTCCTGAAATTACCTTTGTTAACCAGGCTTTCACTCAGATGACAGGTTACACCATGCAAGAGATAGTTGGCAAATCACCGCGTATCCTACAGGGTGATAAAACAGACCGCTTGGTCTTAGCTAGATTACGTCATAACCTATTACAGGGACAACTCTTTCATGGTGAACTGATAAACTATCGCAAGGATAATACTGAATACCATGTAGAAGTTTGGTGCATTCCCATTTCAGATAACAACGGAAAAGTGGCAAATTTTATCTCTAGGCAACGGAATATCACACCTACACCAGGTAGCGGTTATCTAGATTCTGCACAAAGTCCATCAGCCAATCCTTGACAAGGTAGGTGGCACGGCAGTCATCTTCGTTGTAGCGCTGAATGGCGTCGAGGAAAGTGCGATCACCAGTCTTCAACCATTGATCGTACCAGTAAATGCATTGAGAGCCGTTAGCTTGAGGGTTATGCCAATCAAAGCCTATCCACCGAGCAATTGATTTAAGTGCATAGCTTTCTACTGGCAGTACAACCGTCTGTGTTAGATGTTCGTATAAGTCTACGAAGCGGTTCATCAGGGGTTGGACTTGATCTTTTGGTGTGTGGTAGAGCTTTGCTAATCGCTTGACCGTATCGACTTCGTAAGAACAGAAATGAAAAATCGGTGCCAGAGGATATTGCCAAACTAGGTCGAGAAATTTTTGCCAGATTAACTCCTCATCTTGTGGTCGTTCTGCCATTAGAGAATGAAAGGTTTCAGTTTTGCGGGATCGATCAACGACTAGTACCCCTAGTAAGTAGTCTAGGTTTAGATCTGGCTCTGCTTCAATGTCGAAGTAGAGTTCTATGGGGAAGCTGGGGGAGAGTAGAGAGCTGGGGAAGCTGGGGGAGCTGAGGATTGGTTGTTGATGGAGTATGGATTGGGCTTGTAGTACTAGATGCTGGGCTACTTTGCTGCCGAAGACTGGCTCTAACTGGGCTGGACTAGAATTGGCGAGAGATTTTATTGAAGTTAGGTTCAGAGCTTGCAGTTGAGTGTAGCGACTGGGTGTTACACCTGGTAGAAGTGAGAGGTGTTGCTGGGATTTTGCCAATGTATAGCAGGAGCTGTACCACCGACAAAGACTGCATCGCTGACGAGTAATGAACACTTCAGGAGCTTGAAGTGATTGGATAGTCTGGATACAGTTTTCTAGAACCTGCTGCATCTGAGGCATCCATTTTGTCAAATGCACTACATAACATTTAACGTCGTCAACGCAGCTCCCGGAGGAAGCCTCCGGGCGGACTGGTATGCCTGCGGGTCTCCCGCAGGCAACGTCCTTGAGAACGTTGACTTCTTTACTTCTCTTAGTCCGCAACATTAAACTAGCTGTCTGAGGAATTACTCCCTGTACCTCTGCCAACACCTGCGCATTGTAAGCAGCGACAATTTGATATTCTAATTTTGGTCGCTTGCCGAGTTCAATCTGAGCCGGAAGATACATCCAATCTCCCAAAATAGACTGCCCCGGTTGTCTAATCAATAAATCAGGACGGCTAAGAAGCATAACATCCTCAGAGAGAAAACTGTTTTCTTCCCTCCCCAGCTCCCCTAGCTCTCCACCTAAAGGTGCTAGCAACACCCCTTTATAAATGCGCTCGACGCCTTGCTGCATTAGTGCTAGGGTAGCCTTGGCAGCCGCATTCCAGTCGCCTTTTGGATAGTTTGGTTGGTGATAGTTTTGTTGTGATAGAACAGTTTGCCGATGGGCGGAGCGCTCCTGTTGGAGTTTTAGCAGCAACTCACTGGGAGCATCTCGCGCCTTAGCATCCCCATAAATATCGAGAAAGGTCTGTCGCTTACAGCGTTGATAGGAAAGCAGCAGTTCAGCAGTGATTAGCATGCCTTTACACTAACAACAATAATATGTAGAGTTCAATTGCTTATTTTGTGTCTATGACTAGTATTTCTCCATCGCCAACTCAGCTAGAACGCCATCGACAGCAATTTCCTAGCTTGGCAAACAAAAACTATTTCAACTACGGGGGTCAAGGACCTATGCCCCAATCTGCGATGGATGCTATTACTCACTCCCGGCAATATGTTCAGTCTTCGGGCCCCTTCACAACAGAGACAAATGCTTGGGTGAAGCAGGAGATTCAGCAAACAAGACAAGCGATCGCAACTGAGTTAGGTGCCCCACCGGAAACGATAACGCTGACGGAGGATGTGACAGTTGGCTGTAACATTGCTCTTTGGGGAATTGATTGGCAACCAGGCGATCACCTGCTAATGTCGGACTGCGAACACCCTGGTGTTGTAGCGACAGCGCAGGAGCTTGAGCGCAGATTTGGTATAGAAGTTTCTACCTGTCCGCTGATGGCAACCTTGAACCAGGGTAACCCAGCTGTAGTAGTTGCCCAGCACCTGCGAGCCACTACCCGAATGGTGGTGGTGAGTCACGTTCTCTGGAATACTGGGCAAGTTTTGCCAATGTCTGAGATTGTTGAGGTAGCTCAGCAACACGAGTCTTCTAACAGAGTGAGAATTTTAGTTGATGCAGCTCAGTCTGTTGGTCAACTGCCTTTAAATCTGACAGAGTTGGGGGTAGATTTCTACGCTTTTACCGGGCATAAGTGGTGGTGTGGTCCTACTGGGGTGGGAGGCTTGTATGTGCGACCAGAAGCACGAGACAGTTTGAGACCAACGTTTATCGGCTGGCGTGGCATTGTGATGAATGAGATGGGTAAACCTATCGGTTGGCAACCTAGCGGACGGCGATATGAGGTGGCAACTTCAGCCTACGAACTTTATGCAGGTTTACGGACGGCGATTGCCATCCATCAGGGATGGGGAAATGCCCAGGAACGCTATCAGCAGATTTGCCATTTGAGTGAGTACCTCTGGCAAAGTTTAAGTCAGTTAAAAGATATTACTTGCTTGCGGACTGCCCCACCAGAATCTGGTCTTGTCTCTTTCCAGCTTTCTAAAAGTCAGCGTCGACAGGTCACTCATCAGCAATTGGTGAAGTTTTTAGAAACCCAGGGCTTGATGACTCGTACGCTTTACAATCCAGATTGTGTCCGCGCCTGTGTTCACTACTTCACCTTACCAAGTGAGATCGAGCGACTGATTGCAGGAATTGCACAGTTTTGTCAATCCACTGCCCCCTGACCCCTCGTAAAATGGCAATGTCTCCACCAATTTTATATGTGGCAATCACCAACCATGGGTTTGGTCACGCTACCCGCACTGCCTCCGTTGCCGCTGCGATTCAGCGGTTGTGTCCAGAAATCTTACTGATTCTGGTGACAACAGCACCCCGCTGGTTGCTAAATTCCTACTTGCAGGGGAATTTTATTCATCGACCCCGTGCCTTTGATGTTGGAGTTGTGCAGACAGATGGTTTGACAATGGACCGAGCCGCTACTTTAGAACAGCTGCGGCTACTGCGCGACAGGCAGAATTCCCTTATTGCCCAAGAAGTTAACTTTATTCGCCAAAACCGAGTCGGTTTGGTGCTAGCAGATATTCCGCCTTTAGCCGTAGCCATTGCCAAAAAAGCTGAGATTCCCTGCTGGATGAGCAGTAACTTTGGTTGGGACTTAATTTACGGATCTTGGGGTGGCGAGTTCGTGGAAATCGCTCATTGGATCTCAGATTGTTTTGCTCAATGTGATCGCCTGTTTCGTCTACCTTTCCACGAACCCATGAGTTCTTTCAAAAGCATCATTGACGTAGGTTTAACTGGTGGCTCCCCGCGCTACAATTTAGATGAGCTAAGAGCAACTTGGGGTCTAACTGCCCCCAAGGAGCAAACTATACTCCTCACATTCGGTGGCTTGGGTCTACAGCAGGTGCCCTACGGTAACCTGAAACGCTTTCCAGATTGGCAATTCATTACCTTTGATGGTTCTGCACCAGACTTACCCAATTTGATCAAAATTAGCGATCGTAAGTATCGGCCAGTTGATTTCATGCCGCTCTGCGGTAGGTTAGTTTCTAAACCAGGTTATGGTACCTTTGCCGAAGCCGTACGACAGAGGTTGCCGATTGTAACGATGACCCGGCAAGACTTTGCCGAAGCCGCTTTCTTGCTGGCAGGCATTAGTGAGTACTCTCAGCATCAAATTTTGAGTTCAGAGGAGTTTTTCCAAAGCAATTGGGAGTTTTTGCACCAATCACCCCAAATGTCCCAAAAATCTCAACCAATAGCAGCAGATGGAAATGAAGCAATCGCTCAGGCTGTCGTTAGCTACTTTCGAGCTTCTTAATCTTTATGCACTACCAACAGTTGCTCAAAATTCCCACGACTGGCAAATCCTTGTGCAAAATCACTTCTAAAGTTGCAGCTGTCGTTGCCGATTCAGGAGTGATGTCAGGGCTTTGTCACCTCTTTCTCCGCCATACCTCAGCTAGCCTACTCATTCAAGAAAATGCCGATCCAGATGTGCTTAAGGATCTAGCTAACTTCTTTGCCAAGCTTGTACCAGAGTCTGGTCAGTATATTCATAGTACTGAAGGTCCCGATGACATGCCAGCCCACATCCGCACTGCCCTTACTCATACCTCGGAGCAAATCCCAATTGCTAGAGGTCAACTGCTTCTAGGTACCTGGCAGGGTATTTACATCTGGGAACACCGCCAGCATAGTCATCAAAGAGAGGTTGTGGTTCATATTTTGGGTGATTAAGGGGGTGCAACAACATAAATGAGTGCAGAAAAAAAGTTGTTGGCTCGAATTTTGTTATCTAATCGTCATGGTGAGTTAAGATCACCTAGGATGGGTATTCTATACTGGGGTTTAACCCAGTTGATCCACAGGTTTCACTATTTTGAAAAAGGCAGAAGCAAGACATGCTACACCGCAAGATTTATCAGCTTTGTTGCGATGGGCGTGAGGTATGTATTTTCTTGCGGGACCAGCAACGCTGGATTGAACGCGCTCGCATCATCGATATTGAAGGGGATTTAGTCACACTCCGCTATGAAACAGAAGAAGAGGAAGAAGTCTGTTCTTGGGAAGAGATGGTTCGCCTAGAAAGCATTGGAGCTGTAACCCAAAAACTAGCTTCTGTGTCACGGGGCATCGCTGAACCTCTGGTTTCAGAAGATTGCCCAGAAGCTGAGCGAATTCGCAATCGTTATACAGACTCAAACCCAGAGTAGGGAAGATTGGGTAGGAAGAGATGGGGTGATATAAAGTGACATTTTTACAGTTCTTCTTTTCCGCCCTATCTCCCCATCACCTTGTCCCCAACATTCTCCTGGAGGGAACCTCCAGGAGCTGCGTCGGCTAAGCCTTGTCCTCTTCTGTTTGGCGTTCAAAAGCAGGACAGTAGCCATCAAGCGTCACCTTAAAACCAAAGAGGGGGGACGCTTGATTTAGACAGCGTTGTCCGCGTTGAAATCGGCAGTTGTTACAGCACTCTAAGTCAGCAGGTAGTGCGCGGTTGCTACTCTGACTCATCAGTTCCCGTTGTGATAATCCACGGAGTACGAGTTCCTCACCCTGCCAACGGGCTTCTACTATGCCTGTATCGGCAAAATGTCGCCAGCGGGGGGATGTTGTAATGGTTCCGGGCAGGGTGATTGTCAGCACTGAGCCTAACTCATTTAGTTCACCTTCATAGTTTGTCTCTGGTGGCGCTGGCTGTAGAAACATCTCGCCAATTGGCAGTTCGACTAGCGTTCCGGCAGAGGGAGAATGTAGGTGGTAGCGAGTTTGTAGCTCTTCCAAGCTGGTGAGATCTGCTAAGTAGGTAGGGGAGCCATGGACAAACACGACATGTTGTGGTCGCACGTTATGAATGAGTTGAGTGGTACCAGGACCATCGCTATGTTGGGCGAGGAGGTAGGTTTCAATTTGGGGGGAAAGTGTCTTCTGGTGCGAAGTCCCTGCCGCTACCAGCATTGACTCTAAAGGTTGATGGGTTAGAGGTGAGGGATGACCTGGCTTTTCAGGCAGGAGAATGACCCAAGGACCAGTATCGGGTTGGCAATAGATGTTTAAGTCAGCTGTTTCATCTGTTAAGACGATGCAGGGAGACTGACCAACAGTATGGCGCTGTTCAGGACTTAACCGACGCATTCTTGGTCTGACTCTTTCATCCCAAAATAGGGGTTGATGTCGAGCAAAGTTCTGCACAGCAGCTGGCAGGTAAGGCAACAATTCTAGGTAGGCATTGCACCCAGTTGCAACCGTGCCATCAACCCAAATGTCTAGGTCTCGTCCAGTAAAGTTGTGATGGCTCCGCAGTAACATTAAGATTTCTTGACCCAGTCCTAAAGTGGGTGTGGGTAGCAAGACTGAGCAGGAATTGGCGATCGCCCGATTAATTCTCTCTGCCAGTTGATTTTCTTGGCTACGGCGATGAGGGTGACGCGCTGTACCGTAACTACCTTCAATAATCAATACATCGGGCTCTAGTCCCCGTAATTCCTCTAAGGGTAAGCCTTCTACGAGCCGGGAATTTGACAAGAAAAAGTCACCTGTATATAACAGTGTGTAAGATCGCTCTTGAGTAGTGTAGGTTAGTAGAATTGCTGCTGCGCCTGGGAGATGACCTGCTGGAAATAACTGCGCACTTAAACCCTCTTGGAACTCTACTGGCGATCGCCACGGTAATGCGTGACAAAATTTAGGAATTTCCTTTGGGTTAACCTCTGGCCAGTTCAGTGGTAACAACTGAGTTGTAACGTCACTGGCATAGATTGGCAAATGTGGAAAAGCTCGATGCAATGCCAACAAACCCTTGGCGTGATCTGGATGGGCGTGACTACAAAGCACCAAATCGGCTGGTAGGCGCGAACCATTCTGCCGAGATTTTTTCAGCCCCTTCCGTAGTGGTGAAAGGTCTGATATGCCACAATCGAGTAAAATTCGGTATGGTCCTATACGCACCAACAGACATATACCCTCGTCCTCATGGTGTACGGCATAAGGCAAGCACTCCAGTTCCAAACCATTTTCTCTGGCATCGAGGCGAGAAGATGCTGGCAAATCATAACTCATATTCCCCTCCACTTAGACCCGGTGATGGCAACGGGCTAGGAGCAGAAACTTGATTCAGTGAGCTGAGCCGTTGCCGTGGTAATTGTCCGAGTCATAGAACCCATTTTTGGTGCCAAAAAACAGGCACGAAAAGGTAAATATTACCGTTAATACCAATAGGATCAGTTTGACATCCATTTCTCTATTTTGGATTTGACTTCTTCTAATCAGATTGTAGAGCTTTCCTGGCTAGCACGTCCATCTGTTAAGGTGGCACCAGAGTTGCTTGGCTGTACGCTCGTGCGACGGCTGCCGAGTGGAGAAACTCTGTGCGGATTAATTGTAGAGACTGAAGCCTATGCCCCTGACGATCCGGCATTTCATGCCTACCGACGGCGCACAGAGCGCAATTGGGTCGTTTTTGGTCCCGCTGGAAGGTGCTATGTCTATCGGATTTACCGTCTTTACCATTGTTTCAACATTGTGACCGATCGAGAGGGGACTCCTAGTACAGTACTCATTCGGGCACTACAGCTCAAGTCATTACCATCAGGGCTAGATAGTCACTTAGTAGCAAAGCCAGAGCGAGTTGCCGCTGGTCCTGGTAAGCTGTGCAATGTGATGCAAATTGACCGCAGCTTAAATGGAGGTGTGCTTCAATTTGGAGAATCCATATGGCTAGAGCATCGCAGCGATCAGTTCCAACAGCAGTTAAACCAAGGTGCTATCACCTTGACTCAAACTACCCGAATTGGCATCACCCAGGGAGTTGACTTGCCTTGGCGGTGGTATATCAGCAACTGTCCAGCCGTCTCGAAACAAATCGTTACATCCGCAAAATAATAACTCTTCCACACCACCCCACCTCAAGACATAAAAAAGACTCAAATCCCGCTCTCAGCAAAGCTTGCAAACTACTCAAATTGTTCATATTCTACCGCACAACTCTGCGCACAGCACTCATCTCGACTTACACTCAGATGACTTTGACGATGTGCTTTGCGGGACGTTTCCAGCCGGAAAAGGTGCATGAAACAAGGACAAGACGAGAGGGATTTTAATTTGGAGAAAGACATGAAGATGAAAAAAAATCACACGCTGCTTCCGCAGTGCAGAAAGTTGCTATGCTGTGAGTAATGCTATTTGCAGTATGGTGGGCATTCCCAAAAAAAGAATGCCCATTTGTCGTTGTGGGATCTGCCCCGAGCTTGCGCCGGGGTTTTTTACTGCGCTGTGAACGCGGCGCTTAAACAACTTAACCATAACACTAGACAGATGCTTATACCTTAAGGGAGATTGTTTAGTAACAATTTTCTGTATCACTAGGTACAAGCGGTCGTGCGTCAAGCAAGTGTGGGAAAGGTAACAAAGTCATTCCATGTCCAGGAATCTGAGGCTAAATCTGCTCGAAGGCTTGTGATGAATGTCCTCTAGAACGAATACTGTGTCCCTGACTTTCACACTCCTCAGGTTGGCAGTATGCCATGAGATTGATGGCAAGATCATGGGCGACTACAATAATGCTTTCTTCTAGCATTTTCTGCTCTTGGATCTTGTCCTGTTCCAAGGCTTCCCATGTGTAGATCTCTGGATTACTCAGCATTGCAGCCATAAAACTGGCGGAAATTTCTAGTTTAGTACGCAGGTAATCATTACGTAGGTAACTTGGATCTAATTCATCGTCGTTTGGAGTCATTCTACATTATCTATACTTCGCTAGATTGTCATTACGATTGAAGTGCTTATGATTCTAATTTTAGACCTTGAAGGTAGTATTTACTTAAGAAAAAAGTCACGTCAAGAATTAAAAAAGTTATCTTAAACTAGGATTTTTGTCATATTTGTAGACAAAGTTTCTTTTTTTAAAACTCATTCAAAGTCAAGAAAAACCCTAGCTTATTTAGCTAGGGCAGTTCCCACAACAAACTTTCAAAATTCTAACACGCTTTACTAGACGGGTTAGAAAAGCGTAGTGAGAAATCTGAGAATAGCTGCTTTCTTGTCCATTCATCGTCTTTGCTCTGACGAGATACTAGATAAAAAAGAACGCATAATTGTTAAGATTTTAGCCATGAGTTTTACTATTCTGTATAACGAATCCACGCAATGGGATATTCCAAAATTTCTTAAAAACTGTATTTTCTCGATTGCTGCTTGTGGACGGGAGGTGTCACATGATTGTCTTCGCTTTTGCGTACGCATTCGTGAACACATAGACGTGTGAGGGAGAGGGTGGAAACTACAACAGCGCGTAAATTACGCGCAGAACTTAGGGACTACTTAGAACTCGCTGCGAAAGAGCCTATTCGAATCATGCGTCCTTCCGGGAATTCCTTCAAGAGGATATCTTTTTTTGAAAGAGGTGCTGGAAGTCGGTTGTATCATAGAGTCTAAGGCAGTCAAGCAACTGTCCAGCCGATTCTAAACCTTGAACAGGAAGCAGGGGGAGAGTAAGAGAGCAGGGGAGCAGAGGGGTAGGGGGGCAAGAAGGCTGTTTACTTTGTTTCTTAATTTATCCCGGATGAAATTTATAGGTCAATCAATTGATAAAAGGTGGTTTGTGTCTACAGGGGTGATCGCGATCACCTATGAAGTTGTTGCATATCTGATTGAACACTTTAACTGGAATCAAGGCAGAGCTAGAGCAGTCATGCTAGTCATCGTACTCATAGCTACTCTGATCTTGCTGCGCTTACCCCCTCGCCGTGCATTAGCTACAACTCCAATAGCGCTGTCACGACGAGTCCTAATAGCTGCCTGTGCTATTGCACTATCCTTGCACCTGATTCATTTCATCGAATTCTTTCACAAACCGCATCTATTCGACATTGCCACTACAACCATTTCAGCAGGCGAGGCAATACGCTCAGGTCAGAATCCTTACCAACTGCCTATTAATCCAGAACCCACTCTGCCTCAAGGTTCACTAAACTACAACGGATACAAGTACTTACCAATGATGGCTGTTGTCTATCTGCCTCTAAGTGCTGTGCTAGGAGAGCGGGGTGTACTCGTAACCAATCTGCTTTTAGATCTAGCTGTGACAGGGTTGGTGTTCCAGCTCACTCGTCGAGCGGGAACACACGAGACGAGTGGTTTATTTGCAGTTTTACTCTACCTCATGCCATTAATGGTGCCGCGCCAGCTTTTCCACAAAGGTGTCACCGATCTAGCAGCCGTTGTTCCCTTGCTAGTTGCCCTCCTATATTTAGAGAGAAAACCTAGTTTGGCAGGCTTATGCGTGGGCTTATCCATTTCAACAAAGCTCTTGCCTGGTATCTTATTTATCCCATGCTGCTTGCCCCAAAAAAATCCTCCTAAACTGCGATGGTGGTATGCGGTTGGGGTTGTCTTAGGACTGTTGCCGACATTGGTGTTTCTTGTCTGGTCACCTATCGATCTGTTTTCTAATGCCCTACTATTCAACACTCAGCGACCGATAGACTCGACCAGTTGGCTGTTTGAGTTACCATCTTTCATCAGTTGGTTTATCCGTGTCGGCTTTGCAGCAATGATATTAGGTGTAGCAGCTTACGTTTGGTTCAACAAACCTACTTTGATAATGCGATGCGGGCTTGGTGCAATTTGTATTCTGGCTACCATCCTCAGCGGACCCATAGTCCACAGCAACTACCAGTTGTGGTGGTTGCCACTGTTGGCAATTCTTGTGGAAAGGGCAGCGTTTGGGAAATAAAAATCTTACAAAGGCGAAAAAAAAGCTTGGGGAAGATTGATACCCTGCCCCTCATAAAGGATAAGTTTAAAGCTGATGCTGAAAGCTTTCACCCTGATGAATGGAGAAGTAGACTTTGGGAATAGAACTGCGCAGTTACGTCTTTCTAGATAGCTTACAGCCTCAGCATGCAGCTTACATGGGAACAGTGGCTCTAGGATTCTTGCCATTGCCAGGAGATACGTCTCTCTGGATTGAAATCTCTCCAGGTATTGAAATCAACCGAATTACAGATGTTGCCCTCAAAGCAACCTCTGTCCGTCCTGGAGTGCAAGTTGTTGAACGACTTTACGGTCTTCTGGAAGTTCACTCTGGCAAACAAGGCGAGACGCGAGCGGCTGGTAAAGCGATTCTAGAGGCGCTGGGTGTCCGCGAACAGGAATGTCTCAAACCACGTGTGATTTCTAGTCAGATTATCCGTAATATCGATCCTCACCAAACACAGCTGATTAACCGCACTCGCAAAGGGCAGATGATTCTGGCAGGACAATCGCTTTATGTCCTAGAAGTTCAGCCTGCTGCCTATGCTGCCCTAGCAGCAAATGAGGCAGAGAAAGCTGCTTTAATTAATATCCTAGATATCCTGGCGGTAGGTAGCTTTGGTCGCCTCTACCTAGGCGGAGAAGAACAGAATATTTTGGCAGGTGCGAGTGCAGCACTAACTGCGATTGAAAGCGTAACTGGTCGTGAAATTGCTACTAGTGGACGTCAGGAGTAGGTGTATATATTGACAATGAGAAGCGCTAAGCATTTGTAGGTATGTTTATAGAACATCTTGCCCTCTTGCAAGAGGGTGCAGCTAGATGGATTGAGTGGAGAACGGACAATCCATTAGCTGAGCCAGATCTAAGCAAAGCAGATCTAAGAGGGGCAAACCTTAAAGGCGTGAACCTGAGTAAGGTCAATCTTTACCAAACTCGACTCATCGCTGCTAATCTTTGCGAGGCTAATTTGAGTAAAGCTAACCTTCATGCCGCTAACCTCCATGCCGCTGAACTCACCGCAGCTGATCTGAGCCTTGCTAATCTAATTGCTGCTAACCTTACTGAGGTTGATCTGAGTGATGCTAATTTGATCGGAGCGGACTTAATTGAAGCTAATCTGAAAGAGGCCGATCTTAGTAATGCCAACCTGATTGGGGCTGATCTTAGAAGGGCGAACCTGAGAGAAGCTGACCTGAGTGCGGTAAAGCTGATTAGAACGAACCTTAGCGAGGCAAACCTAATTGCTGCTAACCTAAGTAGAGCTGACCTCAGTCAAGCTAACATCCATGATGCTGAACTGCTCGGAGCTTATCTTTACAGAGCTAACTTTCATAGAGCTAATTTGAGTGAGGCTCATCTGAGTGGTGCTTATATTATTCGAGCTGATTTAAGTGAGGTCAACCTTTACAAAGCAGACTTCAGAAGAGCAAACCTTCGTAAAGCTAATCTTAGAGGGGCAAGCCTTACCCAAGTTCGTCTTAGGGGAGCGAACCTGAGCCAAGCTAACCTGTTTAAAGCTCATCTCGAAGGAACAAACCTGAGTGAGGCTAATCTTCAGGGGGCGATTATGCCTGATGGCATAATTCACCATTAGCTAAATTTCATCTGGGTTTATCCCCATCGCTCGTAGTCGTTCAGCTAGCCTTTGGGCTTTCTGTTCTGCCTCATCTGCTCGTTCTTCTGCTTCGCCTGCCCGTTCTTCTGCTTCGCCTGCCCGTTCTGCTCCAGTGAGAATTACATCTCTAGAGCGATCGCACCAACGCAACCACAAATCCTGTCGTCCCTCAAACGTTCCTTCCCATAGTGTTAACCCAAGTTCAACCGACTCTAGCCAATAAGGTGTTGGCAATTCAACATATCGCTTCTGCTGTAACGCCCAGACTTTGAGCAATGCACCGTTTAGTTCGTCCTCTCCCTGAAGTTGCTTCAGGGGATCGAACACGGCATAGCAAGCAATCCCCATACGAGCATAGGCATCTTTCTTGTCGCCTAACTCATCGCCTTTGCAGTTTGAGACAATTTCGATCACGACCTCTGGAAATTTGCCAATCTCCCATGCAAAGTAAGAGCGATTCTGTTTTTTGCTCCAATCATCAGGGACTTCCACACCTAAACTTAGAAGAGCATCCGGCACAAGTGGATCTTGCTTCAACGCATAAAATAATCCAACGTTTGCGGCTGCAATAAACGGAACTCCTGGCTGCCACGAGCTATAAAGCGGTTCCACCAACAGCCGCTGTTGCTTTTCAGATTGAAAGTTATCCACAGGTGTATCGTCCTCGGTGACGATCTGGGTGTAGTCAACGTCTTCTAGAAGCTGTTGAGTCATGGCTGGCAACCAGAAATCTATAACTCATTATCCTCTGAAATTCTACAAGCCTGTTTTCTGTGTCAACAGCTTGGTCAAAGTCTGGGTAGTGCTATAGTTGATGCCTTTGTGAATCAGCTCTTCCAAAATCCTTTGGTTACCAAGGTACAGACCGACCCCTCGCCTAAGAACGAACGTGCAATCAGATGCTACCGAAGAGCTGGCTTTGTCGCTGTTGGCGAGGTCATCACGCCCGATGGTTTAGCACTACTCATGGTTAGGGAGTGATCGCTGTAAACAGTCTAAACAGTAGCATCTCAAGGAGAATACATGCCGAGACTCAAAAAGATTAGCAACCAGATTCAGCTGTTCAATCAGAGTCTTCCTGAGGACTGGATTCAGGAAGCTGTTCAAGGAGGTTTTCAAGTAGCTGTTTGTCCCCGGTTGAAGTTTGCGGCTCTTCGTTCTTTGAGCTACTCACATTATTGAGCCGATGCTCAATCCATGTGTGCAGCAGCTTGGTTTGGTAGGAGTTGAGGTCAAGGGGTACGGGTTTTGAGCCATTGGGCTCACTGTTCCATGCTGCTATATGAGACTTCAGCTGCTTGTCAATTCCCTGGATGAGGTTATATGCCTCTTCGTAATTGTTCGTCCCATAGGTTAAAAGGTTTTGCTCTTGTTTCTCCTCATTTTCTGAGGCGAACTGCCCTGCTTGGTGCTGATTTTGCAGCTGTGCAATAGCCTGCTCAGTGCAGTTTTGCATGAGTTCAAGTTGATGTTTGTTGACAAAGAGGGGAAGGGGGTCCACAACGATATCGCTCCATACAAGGTCCTGGGCAATCGTACTGATATAGCTATAGATAAAGCATCGGTCTTCTGAGCTATTTTGCTTTGAAGACGCTGTCGGCAACTCCTAAAACGCTTGCAGAACTACTAAAAACCCTACCCTCTGTGTAAGTAGGGTAGGGTAGTTTATTCATGCCCACCTAGTCTAATAGGCGTTATTGCCATCGCTATGCTACAGCTTGGCGCTCCTTGGCTTCCTTGATCACCTGTTCTGCTACACTGCTCGGACATGGCGCATAGTGCGAAAAGGACATTGAGAACTGACCGCGCCCAGATGTCATGGTTCGTAGGTCACCGATGTAACCAAACATCTCGCTCAACGGAACATCTGCCTTGATGCGAGCCCCTACAGCAGCTGCCTCCTGAGATTTCATCATCCCACGGCGACGATTGAGATCACCGATGACATCGCCGATGTAATCCTCTGGCGTGAATACATCAACATTCATAATCGGCTCCAGCAACTGAGGTCCAGCCTTAGGAATTGATTGCCGATAGGCTGCCCTAGCGGCAATCTCAAAGGCAATAGCTGATGAGTCAACCGGGTGATAGCCACCGTCTGTTAGTGTGACCTTTAAGTCCACACATGGGAACCCGGCTAATGGACCGCGATCAATGCTGCTCTCAAAGCCTTTTTGTACCGCTGGCCAGAACTCCCTTGGTACAGTACCACCTGTCACCTTCGATTCAAACTGAAAACCGCTACCCGGTTCACCAGGCTCAACAATGTAATCAATTTTGCCATATTGACCGGAGCCGCCAGACTGCTTCTTGTGGGTGTAGCTGTCTTCGAGGCGCTTGGTGATGGACTCGCGGTAAGCTACCTGTGGCTTACCTACCTCTACCTCTACCCCGTGAGTTCGCTTGAGGATGTCGACCTTGATGTCTAGATGTAACTCACCCATCCCCATAAGAATGGTCTCGCCGCTCTCCTCATCAGTCATCACATGGAAGGAAGGGTCTTCCTGAACCATCTTATTCAGTGCCACGCCCATTTTCTCGTTAGCACCTTTTGTCTTAGGTTTGACGGCGATAGAAATCACAGGCTCTGGAAAAACCATCGGCTCCAGCGTAGCAGGATATTTAGGATCGCAGAGGGTATGCCCTGTCTGCACATTCTTCATACCGACGATGGCAATGATGTCCCCTGCCTGAGCTGACTCAATCTCTTCACGGGAATTGGCATGCATCTCAACCAGACGGCTGATCCGTTCGGTCTTGCCTGTTGCAGTGTTGAGCACATTATCACCCTTGGTTAATTTACCTGAGTACAGGCGGGTGAAAGTCAGAGCGCCATAACGGTCATCCATAATCTTGAAGGCTAGCGCTCGCAGCGGTTTCTCTGGATCGACGATGGCGAAACCACCCGTCTCATTGCCCTCCAAGTCGATCTCTGGCTGCGGTTTGACCTCCGTTGGGTCCGGCAAGTAATCGACAACAGCATTGAGTACCAACTGCACTCCCTTGTTCTTAAACGATGAGCCACAGTAGGTCGGGAAGAAAGCGAGCTCTCGTGTGCCCTTACGGATGCACCGCTTGATGGCGTCAATGTCTAGCTCTTGTCCTTCCAGATACTTTTCCATAATATCGTCATCCTGCTCGACCGCAGTCTCGATCAGCTGCTCGCGATAGGTCTCAACATCGTCAACCATATCGTCAGGAACCTCTACGATCTTGTAGTTCATCGGATCGCCTGAGTCATCCCATACCCATGCTTTGCGGGTCAGCAGATCGACCACACCGCGAAACTGGTCTTCAACGCCAATGGGTAGCACCATGACGAGTGGCTTAGCACCAAGTACCTTTTCAATTTGCTCGACAACTCGGTAAAAATTGGCACCCGTGCGGTCTAGCTTATTGACGTAGATGATGCGAGCAACTTTGGAGTCATTGGCGTAGCGCCAGTTCGTTTCAGATTGCGGCTCGACCCCACCTGAACCACAGAATACACCAACGCCTCCGTCGAGAACTTTGAGGGAACGGTAGACCTCAATTGTGAAATCCACGTGTCCAGGAGTATCGATAATGTTTAGCTGGTGTTCGTTCCAGAAACAAGTTGTAGCAGCAGACTGAATCGTGATCCCCCGCTCTTGCTCCTGTTCCATGAAGTCTGTCGTTGCCGCCCCCTCATGTACCTCACCAATTTTATGGATTTTACCTGTAAGTTTCAGGATTCTTTCAGTTGTGGTCGTCTTACCTGCATCTACGTGAGCGAAGATGCCGATATTTCGATAACGAGTCAGGTCTTTCATCTTTGCTCTTTAGGTTATGTGTGACAAATGGCTGGTGACCACTACGAGCATTGCTTAGAGGGCATGAATATTATTACCTGCACAGCCAGCATATGCAGAATTCCTACAGCACGCTATGTTGGTAAGTTCTTTGCCCTGCTCTTGCAACATTACCAATTCTGACACACTCTTTAAGCCTAGAAGCGTTGTCGTTACCCACACCTTTGCATTACAAAGCTTATCTAAAGCCTTATTCTTGTCCCAATACAAGATTAAACCGCAGAGGCGCTATTAAGCTGCAGCATTCTCCAAGTTGTTAGGGTTCCAATTGGACTCCAAATTAGGTAAGGAAGAAGTAGTAAAGCTGCCTCTTTAGAAATAGGCAAAATAGTTACTGCAAGTACGATGCATAAGATTAGACCTACTCCCCCTATAATTGTGCCAACTTTGAGGCTTCGCAGTTTCAGGGTTGCTGGAATATAAGCTACTGTAATAATTTCTAATAAAAGGTAGAGTCCCATCAGTAACCAGGTTTTAAAACTTCCTGGATCTTTGTTCCAAACATGAGTCGCTGACCAGGCTCCGCTAGAAAAGACAACAGTCCAGATAAGTGGAATAGCTGGCTCAAAGAACAGCCACTTTGGCAACCGTAAATGTATAGCCCACTGAATATCACGTGGTCTTAGCAAAAAACTTCCCAGCGCAACTAATAGGGTTACGCCACCTATGATCATCCAAGAGTCTATCATTATCCCTACTCACTTATTCACCACATCAGCATCTCAACTTTAGAATGCGTATTGTAGTAATTCAATTATGTCAGGGTAGCAGGACGGCTTTAATCAATCTTTAGTATGAGTAAGAAGGATAAAGACAAAGTAGAGAAGTAGGGGCCAAGGAAATACTAAAGATATAAGGATGCTAAATCTGACTGAAGATAGGTGAATACAAGATTTGCCATGTTCAGAATTGTAGAGATTGTAGTCTCAATCACTGAAAAACACAGTAGCTGTGACTTGCACTCATTTCAGACAACAGCATAATCTAAAGGAGAAACGACGATGGTAACAACGCTTGATGATACAAAGCGCCAGGCGATCGCTGGGAAGCTGGCAGATATAAAAGCGATCCAAAGCTTAATTATTTCTACTGAGCAAAAGTTAATCGGTTCCTGTCCCGATCAGGATGTTCGTGATCGCCTCCAGAATATGCTAAACGATGACCAGAAAAATCTGGGCGTGTTGGAAACGGTGATTGTGCAATATGGCACTCCGGCTGAGCCCCACAGCACAGTCAAGAAGTTTGTGGAGCAAGCACAACAAATGATGGCAGGCGATGAACTGTCCTTTTACCAGAAACTAATTCAGCATGAGTTACTCAAGCATGGTCAGGTGATGAGCGGTATCGTTGTTCACAAAGCTGCGCAGGTCGTTGGTGCTGATATTGAAGTTGCGATCGCGCCTTTGAACACCATCAACTTTGAAAATCGCGCTCACCAAGAACAACTCAAAGGGATGCTAGAACTAGTGGGTGTCCGCGAACTTACTGGAAAAGATGCAGATCAAGGACTCTGGGCACGAGTGCAAGATGCAGTTGCTGCTTTATCAGGTGTAGCTGGTAGTGTCGTCACCCAAAATACAGACAAGCAGGATATAAATATCCAGACCTTGATTAGGCTGGATCATAATAAGGTAAACACCATCTTCACCGAAATTGGAGCTACTAAAGATGCTCAAAAGCTCCAAGAGTACTTTGGGCAGCTCTACAAAGATCTCTTAGCACATGCTCAAGCTGAAGAAGAAACCGTTTACCCAAAAGTTCGCTCATTCTACGGCAATGACAATACTCAAGAGCTGTACGATGAGCAAGCTGAAATGAAGCGGATGCTAGATGAAATTAAGTCTATTAACCCAGCTTCAGCCGACGAGTTCAGATCAAAGATTAAACAGCTAATGGATGTGGTTGGCGATCATGTCCGTCAAGAAGAAAGTACAATGTTCGCCGCAATTGACAACAATTGCAGCACGGAACAGAAGGAGCAGATGGCAACTGAGTTTAAAGCAGCTAAGAGCAAGATTCAGCAAGAAATGGCTTCTAAGAAGTAACAGTAAGTAGAGGGCATAGAACTCTTACAGCAGAAAGCCGCTCTCGTACCGCTTGTGGTCGAGAGCTGGCGTTTCGTGTTGAGGTATTTATCTAAAAATTTGAGACAACGCACAAAAGATGGAAATCGATCTCGCAACAACTTTAGGTATAACAGCAGGAATTCTTTCGACTATTGCCTACCTGCCTCAAGTCATCAAAACTTGGAAGTCAAAATCAGCTAAAGATATTTCTTGGAATATGCTGATTATTCTTTGTACAGGTGTTATTCTTTGGTTGATCTATAGCGTTTCTATTCGCGACGTTCCTATGACAGCGGCAAATGCCGTAACTTTGCTTTTGACTTCTGTGATCCTAACAATGAAAATTAAATACAGTTCAAGCGAGGATAACACTTAGAGCATCCTATCAATTTCCTTGGAGCAACTGCTTCAGCTCTAATACTTTGCGGGGTATGGGCACATTATTCTTCTCTACACTCCACATCCCGCTTTTAATCAACAAAAGCTAGATAGAGCATACATATTTAAAGTCATGTAGCCAGACGATAGAAGTGCAGCAGCAGCAAGAATTTCTCAGTATCAAAACTTCTAGGATCGATTCTCTGGCCGGAACGATCTACAGCGCGATGGGTAGTAATTCTCTCATCTGGGATATTGCTTTGAGCAATTAACCAAGCCAGGGAATGATATTGTGCTTCAGTATAACTGCTGTGGGTTTTCGCTTTGTTCCAACCGTCAGGAGGTGTTTCAAAAGCTGAGTGATAAGCAAAATTATTAACAGACGGAGGTAGATCGGGATTTGTCTTCACTGTCTCAGGACCATTAGGACCATCAAATACCGAGTTAGCAGCTCCGAAGGCTCGCTTATCTGGCGGGACGAGGTAAACAATAGTCCCATCAAGTTCAATCAAAGTATGATAACTTGCTTGTTGGTTGTTATCTAAGTGTGGTGTCTGAAAAAAGTTAATGGCGCTAGTTGCAGAGTTAGT
>JAFASY010000104.1 GCA_019244235.1 Chroococcidiopsidaceae cyanobacterium CP_BM_ER_R8_30 | reverse complement strand
TACTCTAACTCCTATGATCGTTTTAGAAGCAGCACGGGGGGTATGTAGCTATCAGTTGAGTTTCTGGGATGCCCAACTTTGGGCAACTGCTCGACTGAATCAAATTTCGGTTGTTTATAGCGAGGACTTCAACAGCGGAGCCACGATTGAGGGCGTACGCTTCATTAATCCACTTGAGTGACCGCTCAATAATTTCCCGATCTCGGCACTCGCTTTGAGGCGTATGGGGAACATCATGTTCTAGGTTAGCCATGTCATAGCCTGCACTCAATAAGACTTCGCCTGCACGGACAACCAGTACTGACCCTATGAAGTAGCGATTAACTATACAGGCTTGAAGATAAGCGTCGATCTCATCTGCAATCACTTGATTACTAGACTGTGCTTGGTTTCCTTGCTCACTCATGAAGGCTACTCTAGCTTCTTACTACTGACAGTCCTAATAAATCGTCTCGCGGTTCTTCTTGCTTATTGTGATTCATGTCAGTTGGTAGACTTTCCTTATTCTCGATGGATTGGAGGACAGTATCAAAGGGAATTGGACGCCAGAATAGAACAGGTTCATAATAAATGAGCACTAGCCAAAGGAGAAATCATTATGGAAGTAACAATTCAGTTCCCAGATGACATAGCAGCCCAACTCCAAGAGAAGGGTATAGATATACCCCACGTCGCCTTGGAAAAAATTGCGATTGAGGGTGCTCGATCAGGAGAACTTACTGATGACCAGATTAGACGGCTACTTGGCTTTGAAACTCGTATGCAAGTCGATGCTTTTTTGAAGTCAGCAGGGGTTTACTTCGACTATACAGAGTCAGATTTCGTGATGGATAGAGAAACTATTGAGCATTTGCAAACGTTGTGATTGTTATTTCTGACACGACGCCCCTTAATTATCTTATCCAAATCGAACATACATTCGTGTTACGCGAGCTATATGGTCCTCATCCGAACTGGTGCGGTCTTTTCTTGACCGCGATGCAGCACGTAACCAATAGTAGTAGGAACAAGTATTCAGTATTGCTGCCCCATTGCTCCACATAAGCTAGGAACAGGGATATAGATCGAGATCACTAGACTAAGTGTAGCGCTCGACTGGATTGGATAAAAAATATAAAATGCATACCCGAGCGCCTAAGTGTTTGCTAACTCTTCATACAACTCTTCATTGTCTCTCAACCAGACGGGTAATTACAATAGCCAGTATAAAAGAGGCGACTTTATAGGATTGATATGGAAGAAAACTGCTCTCTATCTAATTGCAACGAGCATGAGGTTCTATCATTTGGCTCTACTATATTAAAAGTGAATCAGTTAAGAATGAAAGTTAGTGAACTTTTTGCCAAGCTTAAGTTGGGACAGCAACTGACTGATTCATTAGGTCCCGGTATGGTATATCACGTGGTAAAAAGGTCAGGAAGACACATAAATTCCTCTTACGATACATGGTTTAGTGATGGTATAGAATGTGAAATCTTAAAACTTGGAGCTTCAGGCTGGCAAAAAGGCAGAATCAGAATTGCACTTAATGTCAGTCTTGAGTTCTGTCCTGATAAGCCTGAAGAAAATTTGGAAATGAGTGATCTGGAAATCGGTCAATCAGAATCGCCACTTGATGACATTCGGCTGATGATTAAGAATGTCTAGCACTGAACATGATTTCCTCGCGCTTAAGCTTGAGCAGTTGGAACAGCAGCAACAAGTTATAGCTAAATTCATGGTAATTCTGAAAATTTCCTCTTCATTAGGCATTAACACTGTTACTTCGGTAGATGGAACGGGAACTCTAAACAAAGAGGATGAAACTCATTCTTAGCTAAATTTTCACCTTCAAGCTAGCTGCACTCATGACTCAAATGCTTCCACAGTGCCAAAACCTGCAAGAGCAGGTTGAAAGTCTACTAGATCTGTTGCGTCAGGAACCGTCACTGCGATCGCAGGATATTACCCCAGTCCAGTCTTCACTCAGAAAAGCTATTTCCCCTACGTTTGAAATTGTTTTTGCTGGTGCCTTCAGCGCTGGGAAATCGATGCTGATCAACGCTCTGCTGGAACGGGAACTGCTCTATAGTGCTGAGGGACACGCCACAGGAACAGAGTGCTATATCGCCTATGCCGAACCCAACCAGGAAAAAGTCATCCTCACGTTTTTAAGTGAAGTCGAGATTCGGGAACAGGTAACCGCTCTACGTCAGGGGTTAGGGTTAACGGCATCGACAAACATTAACCAACCTGAAGTGATTAACTCGCTATGTCAGGAATGCCAAGCAATCATTCAGCAGGAGGGGGGCGAGAGCAAATCGGAGCGGGCGAAGCAGGCTAAGGCGCTAAAGTTGTTGCTAGAAGGCTTTGTCGCTAACCGCGAACGTATCCATACAGTCAATAATGCGACCTATTCTATGGAGCAGTTTAACTTCTCCAACCTTAAGGAAGCAGCTGGCTATGCCCGTCGCGGTAGCAATAGCGCCGTCTTGAAGCGAATTGAGTACTACTGCCATCATTCCCTTCTGCAAGATGGCAACGTTCTGATTGATACACCAGGAATTGATGCACCAGTCCAAAAAGATGCTGAACTAACGTATCGTAAGATTGAACATCCCGATACATCAGCAGTTGTTTGCGTTCTCAAACCTGCCTCAGCAGGTGACATGACGAAAGAAGAAACGGAACTGCTGGAGAAGATTCGGTCTAATCCAGGCATCCGCGATCGCGTTTTTTATGTATTTAACAGAATTGACGAAACTTGGTATAACACTCAACTAAGACAACGACTGGATGATTTGATGAATTCCCAGTTTCGGGATACAACCAGAGCATATAAAACGAGCGGTCTACTGGGATTTTATGGAAGTCAGATCAAACAAACAAGTGGACGCGATCGCTTTGGTCTTGATTCCGTCTTTGCCGAGAGCGTCAAAGGTATGGATGGACGCGAGGAAACGCCACAGTTCGTAAACGAATTTAATCGCTATTGTACGTCCGGCAAACTCAGCAAATTTCGGATTTCGGTTAACAGCTATGAGACACCAAATGAAAACTATGTACGGATTTTAGCTGAGCAAGGGATGCCACTGATTGAACAGCTGATAGAAGATAGTGGAGTTGAGGAGTTTCGCTCTGCTATCACTCGCTATCTTACAGAAGAAAAGCGACCTCAGCTGTTTGCCAATCTAGCTGATGACCTCCAACCATTGTGCATCAGTTTACAGAAATATTACATGGCTGTGCAGCAAGACTTAGATAGTCAGCCCCGCGAAATTGAGGCGATGAAGGCGCGGGAACTGGAACGACTCAGCCAGCAGCTACAGCAAATTGGACAGGACTATCAACATCATATTGCTAAAGAAGTTAACCAGGTGGTGACGAACGGTTGCCCAGCGTTTGAAGATGATTTTCGTAAACTTCAAGCGAAGATGATTCGTCGCCTAGATGAGCTACTCGATACATTCTCTGTTGCCAGTGCTTACAGGCGCTCTACACTCAGTCATCCTCGCAATGCCACGGCTCCTTTAATTGCTGTTTTAGTAGAGGCGCTTTATTACTTAGCGAATCAACTGGAGGATATTTTGGTGGAGTCTTGCCAAGAAGTTACTAGTAGCTTTTTCCGGCGCTTGGTGGAGCAGGTGCGTAAGTCAGACTATTACCGTCAGCTTTTTCGATTGCTAGGTAATGATAGCGGGATTGAGGAACAGCTCAAGATGCTAGAGGAGCAGGTAAAGCATGTTTTAAAAAGTGCGGCTCAAGTGGAATGTGATCGCTTCGTACGGGAGAGCCCCCGATTTTATGATGAAGGTACGTTCTCTATTTATCAATTCCGACAAACCTTGCAGCAAACTTCCCAAAGTTATGACTGTGAAAGTATGCTGGAAGCGGAACCAGCCATTAGGCAACTGCTGAAGCTAGATTTTGAGCCCAAAGTCTCTCAAACTATTCGACGCACTTTCCGCCAAACTATCAACGAAACGCTCAAAGCTCATCTCCTACCAAATGTTGAGCAACAGGCAGATGAAATTTTGCAGCAATACAATCATGCCCGTGCTTATTTGGAACAAACGCTAGAAAGAGAGGCAGAAGATAAAATTACCAGCAATTGGCAGTTGCAAAATGCAGTTAAACAAAAAATTGAGGCTTATAAGCAGGCGGTTTCCGGTATCAATAGCTGTTTACAGGTGATGCAATTGTCTAAGCATCTATTACCTGACCTTAGTGACTCTAACTTCATTCCAATCTCTTCTGAACCAGATACTTGTACTCTCAGTACAGCTAATGTTGGGATTTTTGACTCAAGTAGGATGGTAGATCTTGTAGAAGTCAAGGTCTAAACAAAACCGTATATATACGGTATTCACACAGATAGATTAGCTTATCATACCAAATCCGGTTACCATAGACTACTAACAATTTTGATAATTCTTTTGTACAAAGGGAGTCTTGCTTAATTTTTGGTAGCCTAGCTAAGCAGGATTTGGTATCATCTACCTGGTATATAGCAATAAACATGCCGTAAGCTTGCGTATATATGCGGTTAACTCAGAGTAGTTTATTCGCTAATATTTCTTTAGAGAGAATACCAGAAGATAATCGAGAGATTTTAAAGGAATAAGGGATGAAAATGAATAACAAATTTGAGAGAATAGACCGTGAAGATGTTATATCTGTTTATTCTGGTCAAATTTTAGTTAACAACCGCACGTTTACGGTCAGTGAATTTATCTTAGTGATGATGTCACTTATACGTGAGAAAGGTGGAGCATTAACGGAAGAAAAAGAAAAGTGGTTTGCTGAAGGAGTAGAATGTAAAATCCTGAAGCCTGGTGCTAAGAGATGGCAAAGAGGACAAGTTAGATTGAGCCTAGAGTTTACTCCTGAAGCTCTTGAAGATGTAGAAACAACGGAAAATGATGAATCATCAGCTAGCAAAAGTAGCTCCCCTCTTGATGATATTCGTCAGATGATGCCTAAGAATAATTAGCAAGGAGATTAATGAGTAAAACATCCCGGATTCACATTCCACCTGAAGTCAGAAAATATGTGTTTGAGCGCAACCACTACCAATGCCAGAGTTGTGGTAGAACTCACCAAGAAACTGAACTTAATGTCGATCACATCATCCCGCTTGCTGCCGGTGGTCAAAATGACATCAGCAACCTACAAACCCTTTGCCGCATCTGTAACCAGCAGAAACAACACCGCCTCGATCCCCGCTTCAGGCGTCAATTTCATCTTTAGAGTTCTTTGTCTGGAGGTGTAATGAGCAGTAGCTCCTATTGCCATTGTACGAATAGGGGTTATCTTAAATGGTGAAAGTAGTAAATGCTTTCTTTCGCAAAACTTTTAAGTGATTACTCTGATGTTCTTAGGATAACTAAAGATTAAAAAAGAATTGAAATGTTTATTTCTTGATGTATAGTAAAATGTGGGAATTTATGACAGCTGTCGAGCAATCTAACTAAACCCTCTGCCTTCTCAGCAGCTATATCTAGAATTATACCCTTTAATTGAATTTATGAGCGAGCCAAAACAATCTTCCAAGCCATTCCCTAGAGATGACAGTATTATTGCTAAACTGCCTCAAGGTACACGAATCTCTCTGGGTAATACGGCAGTTATTGATGCTTCTCAGTTTCCCCTACACATTCCTACCAAGGAATTTGTTAACAAAATAGCTGCTCCCATTTGTAAATACATTAACTCACTAGAGCTTTTTCAACAAGGAACAAAAGTTGAAATACTTGAGCCTGAAAAGAAATGGGTAACGGGAAAGATTCGCTTACGTTTAGTTTTTGACTTCATTCCCGACGGGCTAGAAATCAATAAAACATCTGGTGAGTTTGTGTCTCCCTTAGATGAAATCCGTAATAGGAGCATATGAAAGCGGCTAGGCTTTCTTGTTAAGTAGAGATATTGGCTAACTCTAAGACAGATGCTTCCCTACCTAACTTCACTGCTAGCCCTGAGATAGAGGTGAACCTTATTTGCTGTATTAACACTAGATGTAAGCTAGTAGAGCGACAAGGCTATGTTGAGAACACTTATCCTTTTCGTGATTTGGGTGGGGTTTACTATTTACACTGTCTGGCTAGCTTCAATCGACCAACCTTACACTTGGTTCGTAGGGCAGAACCTGTTAACGCTTCAGTGGCAGAAGTTGAACGCATTTATTCCAGCACTTTTCTGGTTAATGTATCTATCTCAGCACTCGCGTCGCGTTCAAGATCGCAATCAGTGCCACGCCTATATCTGCAAACACAGCTTCCCACATCGTTGCATAGCCAAAGACTCCCAGGATGATGAATAGTCCTTTAATCCCCATGGCAAAGATGATGTTTTGCCAGACAATTTGTAGTGTCTTTCGAGCAACCTGAACTGCTTCTGCCACTTTGGAGGGTGCGTCGGTCATCAGCACAATATCTGCTGTTTCTATGGCGGCGTCCGACCCCAAGGCTCCCATGGCTATCCCCACATCAGCTCTAGCAATCACCGGGGCATCATTAATGCCATCACCGACAAAGGCAACTCTATTGCCGTTACGCTCTCGGCTCAAGATAGTTTCAATGGCTGCGACTTTTCCTTCAGGTAGTAACTCCGCAAGAAAGCTATCTAGCCCAAGTTGATTAGCAATGCTCTTCGCAGTCGCTTGATTGTCTCCAGTCAGCATAATTGTTTTCTGGATACCGTTTGCCTTTAACGCTCGAATTGCTTGGACTGCATCATCTTTCAGTTCATCAGCAATGGTGATGCGTCCGGAGTATCTCCCATTGATTGCTAAATGGACAACGGTGCCATCAGTATGACAAACATCATGTTCAATGGCTTCGCGGTGCAGCAAGCGATCGTTGCCAGCAATCACAGTTTGGCCGTTGATTTGAGCTTGGACCCCATATCCGGTCATTTCTACATAACCCTGCACTTGAGCTTGCTCAAGGAAGTCGCCGGAGGCGGCTCCGGCGAACCCTTGAGAGTCATCAGTTGATTGACCATAGGCAGTGCGAATGGATTGAGCAATAGGGTGGTTTGAGTAGGCTTCGACTTTTGCTGCTAGTTCCAGTAATTGACCTGGCGTAAAGCCATTGACAGGAATAATCTCAGTAACTTTGAACACGCCTTTGGTCAAGGTTCCAGTTTTGTCAAACACGACTGTTTTCACACCAGCCAGGATGTCTAGAAAGGTAGAGCCTTTGATAAGAATGCCGCGTTTTGCAGCTCCTCCAATTCCACCGAAGTAGCCTAGTGGAATGCTAATCACCAGCCCACAGGGACAGGAAATAACAAGAAGGATAAGTGCCCGATATACCCATTCTGCTGAGGTGGCACCAGGAATCAAGAGTGGCGGCAAGAGAGCGATCACCAGTGAGAGAAACACCACAACTGGGGTATAGCGTTGGGCAAAGCGGGTGATGAATTTCTCGGTGGTTGCCTTTTTGTCACTGGCGTTTTCGACTAGATCTAAAATTCGGGAGATGGATGATTCACCAAATTGCTTGGTGACTCTGACAGTTAGAACACCTGCTTGGTTAATTGTGCCTGCTAACACAGCTTTGCCAGGTCTAACAGTGCGCGGAACGGACTCCCCGGTTAGGGCAGAGGTATCAACTTGAGAGGTTCCCTCTACCACTTCTCCATCGAGCGGAATTCGTTCGCCAGGTTTGACCAAAATCAGATCGGCAACTTGTACAGCCTCTGGAGAAACGATTTGAATGCCGTTTCTCGTTTTCAAATTGGCAGTATTGGGGCGAATTGCCAGCAGGGATTGAATAGAGCGACGAGAACGACTAATAGCCGATTCCTGAAACAGTTCGCCCACTTTGTAAAACAACATCACGCCAACAGCTTCTGGAAGTCTGTGAATGGCGATCGCTCCAACCGTTGCCACTGTCATCAAAAATGTTTCGTCAAAAATCTGTCCGCGCAGAATGTTACGTCCTGCGGTAATTAAGACACTCCAACCACTAATTAGGTAGGCGGGAATGAAAACGGCATATTCACCCAGGTGGTAAGGAGTGTTGTGTAGGGATTGTTCCAGGAGGGTTCCAATGGCAAATAGAAAGATAACTAGCAGTATTGAAGGAAGTTTGCGTTTGATGCTGAAGCGATCGTGACTGTGGTCAACATTCTCCTTATGGTTTCCAGAAGCAGCAACGCTCTTTGCTGCGGCATGATTCTGAGATGGAGCTTCTACTTCAACGCTATAGCCCAGTGCTGTGACTCGACTCTTGATCTCCGACTCACTCACTTGCTGAGGATCGTAGGATACCCTTAGCCGCTCTGTTGCTACACTGACCGATACTTCAGTCACACCTGACAACTTCTGCAAACTAGATTCGATTTTGAGGGCACAACTGGTGCAGTCCATTCCACCCACCAGCATTTGCTGAGTTTTGAGTGCCGGAGTTTGAGTCATGGCAGTTTGTAAAAAGACAACATTGAATTCTGTTATTCTAAAACAGAACTTTAAACAATTGAATAGCTATTCATATATGGGACGAGAAAGCTTCTGATTTATTAGACTGAGGTAGAGACGACTTTGATCGCACCCCACTTTCTGTTTATGAACAAACGCAACTCGATAGAACCACAGCAGAACCCAGAGTCTGATGCACCCAGTTGTGAAGCCCGATTGGTGCATCTCGATCAGGTGCGACAGGTGCAGCCAGAAATTTTGCCATTGCTGGAAGCGCAGCAGATGGCAGAGTTTTTCGGAGTGCTGGCTGATCCGACTCGCTTGCGGTTATTGTCAGCCCTGGCAAATCAGGAGTTGTGTGTGTGCGATTTGGCAGCAGGGCTAAAAATGGGAGAATCGGCAGTGTCTCATCAGCTTCGCCTTCTACGGGCAATGCGATTAGTGAAGTACCGCAAAGAAGGGCGGAATGTTTACTACAGCCTTGCAGATAGCCATGTAATAAATCTGTATCGAGAAGTGGCAGAACACTTGCATGAAACGCATTGAATGCTCCTTGTGAAGGGTTGCCGCTGAGCGGTTATCAGTTGCAAGTGTATAGCGCCCAACATCGCCTCTTGTATTTCTGTCTTTCCCCCCTTGCCAAGTGCCCCATACAGTCCCACACTGGTTTTGGGAGATGACTGGCAGTCGGGAGGTTTTTTAATGAAAAACGTATTAGGGATTATTCTTGGAGGCGGTGCAGGTACCCGCCTATATCCACTGACTAAGCTACGAGCTAAACCAGCTGTACCATTAGCAGGCAAGTATCGTCTCATTGATATTCCCGTTAGTAATTGCATCAACTCAGAAATCTTCAAAATTTATGTTCTAACCCAATACAACTCAGCTTCTCTCAATCGCCACATTGCTCGGGCTTACAATTTTTCTGGCTTCACAGATGGATTTGTGGAAGTGCTAGCTGCTCAGCAAACAGCTGAAAACCCTAACTGGTTTCAAGGTACAGCTGATGCCGTGCGCCAGTATCTATGGCTAATGAAAGAATGGGAAGTAGAAGATTTCTTGATTCTTTCTGGAGACCATCTCTACCGGATGGACTATCGTCTATTTGTACAGCGCCACCGCGACACGGAAGCTGATATCACTCTCTCGGTTGTTCCTGTTTCTGAGAAACCTGCTTCCAGCTTTGGTTTGATGAAAATTGATGATGCTGGACGCGTCATTGACTTCAGTGAGAAACCGAAAGGTGAGGCTTTACATAAGATGCGCGTCGATACGACCGTTTTGGGGCTAACGCCTGAACAGGCGGAACTCAAGCCATATATTGCCTCAATGGGTATCTACGTCTTTAAAAGAGATGTTTTGATTAAGCTATTGCAGGAATCAGAACAACCTGATTTTGGCAAGGAAATTATTCCCAATGCCGCAGCTGACCACAACGTCCAAGCATACCTCTTTAATGACTATTGGGAAGACATTGGGACGATTGAGTCTTTCTATGAAGCAAACTTGGCTTTGACTAAGCAACCCTATCCACCTTTCAGCTTTTATGAGGAGAATGCCCCAATTTACACTCGCGCTCGTTACTTGCCTCCCAGTAAGCTTCTGGATTGCCAGGTGACAGAGTCAATTGTAGGGGAGGGATGTATTTTGAAAGATTGCCGGATATCTCATTCTGTACTAGGAATCAGATCACGAGTCGAATCAGGTTGCGTAATTGAAGATACACTCCTTATGGGTGCCGACTACTACCAACCCTTTGCAGAACGTCAAGCTAGCTGGGATAAAGGTGTTGTTCCCTTGGGGATCGGTGCCGATAGCAGAATTCGTCGAGCAATTATCGATAAGAACGCCCATATTGGTCGTAACGTACAAATAATCAACAAAGATAGAATAGACGAAGCCGATCGCGAAAGTCAGGGCTTCTACATCCGTAGTGGCATCACTGTTGTACTAAAAAATGCGGTGATTCCAGATGGAACTATTATTTAGGAGCGTTGGCTGAACTAATTTTGCTGATTGGGCTACCTGGTAGTGGTAAATCGACTCTGACGCAACAACTGCTAGCCGCCGATCCAGGGCAGCTAGTCATCTCTACTGATGCGATCAGATCTCAATTGTTTGGAGACGAAGCCATCCAAGGACCTTGGTTTCTGATTTGGCGGGAAGTAGAGCGCCAATTCCAGTATGCTGTTGAGCAAATATTGCTCTGTGCCGAAGCCTCAGAGGCAATCTACGATGCCACCAATACCCAAAGGCGGCACCGTAGAGAGGTTATTGCCCTTGCTCGTAATACTGGATTTACCTACATCACTGGGCTGTGGTTAGATATTCCAGTTTGGCAATGTCTGGCACGAAATCGTAAGCGGACTCGCCGAGTGCCAGAGGACGTTATCTTTCGGATGCATCGCCAACTTCGGGACGCCCCTCCGACTCTGCAAGAGGGTTTAGATCGCCTGATCCGCCAAAATTCAACTAGCATCAGTACGGAAATCGCGATCGCGCTTTGAGCAAGAACCGAACTAGCCCCTATTTGAGCGTTTGATAGGTTAAGGTCAGAGTCAGTCCGACTTATATGATGCCAAGATAATTTGCACAATAATGAAAAAACCTAAATGAAATCTTGATTAGGAGGAAAGTTAATGGCCACAACTGACTTTAAAGACTATTACGCTATTCTAGGGGTCAGTAAAACTGCAAGTCTGGACGAGATTAAAAAGGAATACCGCCGACTGGCACGGAAGTATCACCCAGATATGAACCCTGGAAACAAACAAGCTGAAACTCGCTTTAAGGAAGTGAGCGAAGCTTATGAAGTCCTTTCAGATCCAGAAAAGCGACAAAAGTATGACCAATTTGGTCAGTACTGGAAACAGGTTGGGCAAGGATGGCCGTCAGGTGGCGGTGCCAACATGGGCTTTGAAAATATTGAGTTCGGTAAGTATAGCAGTTTTGATGATTTCATCAACGAACTTCTAGGTCGCTTTGGTGGTCCTAGTGCTGGCACTGCTGGGAATGGGCGACGACAGAGCTATACATACCGCACTTCTACCAATGGTCCTACTGGATTTAGTGGTTTTGATGACTTCGGCAATTTCGCTGGTGCTGAGCGAGCAGCAAGCTCTATTCCTGATAGTGAAGCGGCTATTTCTCTAAGTTTTGCCGAGGCGTTTGGGGGTGTGCAGAAGCGAATAAATTTAGGGACAGAAGTCATCGATGTCAACATTCCCCGTGGGGTGAAGCCTGGTGGTCGCGTCCGCATTCGGGGAAAAGGTCAGCTCAACCCTTATACTCAACAACGGAGCGATTTGTACCTGAAGGTAGAAATCCTACCTCACTCGTTCTTTCAGTTTGAGGGAGACAATATAGTTTGTGAGGTGACAATTGCGCCAGATGAAGCTGCTCTAGGAGCCTTAATTGAGGTGCCAACACCGGATGGCATGGTTAACATCAATGTTCCTGCTGGTATTCGCTCTGGACAATCACTACGACTGCGCGGTAAAGGCTGGCCTCAGCCTAAAGGTGGGCGTAGCGATCAGCTAGTGAGAATTGCTATTGTACCGCCGAAGCCTCTTAGCTCAGAAGAGCGGGAGTACTACGAAAAAATTCGTGCTGTCCGTAGCTTTAACCCTCGCAGTCATTTACAACAGGTTAGGTTATGAGGACGTATTAATTAGCTAACTATCTCTAGCAGAGTCTCAATGCTGGCGTTGTTGGACAGGAAGGAAAATAAATGTTTGTAGAGGAGTTTACCCTCGACATCTAGCACAAACTGAGCAGGAAGAGGTGCGCCTAATGCTTGACCTACATTGTAAGTATGGAAAATTCGGCACTTAGAGTCACTAAGCAAGGGCATTTTTAGCTTCAAGTCATTAACGACTATTTGACTTTGTCGTTCGTCAGTACTCGTAATCAGCAAAACTTCTACGCCCCGGCTGACAAATTGCTCGTAGCTTTCATTCAAAGCTTTGATATGAGGAAAGCATAGAGGGCAGTACTGCTTCTCTGTAAAGATACGAGTAAAGGCGAGAATAACTGGTTGCTTCCCTTTATAATCTGATAACTTTACTACTCGACCATTAGTAATATCTGGCAGTAGAAATTCTGGTGTCAGACTTCCCAACTGCAATTCATTGGTAGCTGGGATGGGTAGAAAGTTGCGGAAGAAGCGCTCATTCAACAAACCGCTAAAATCGTTGGAGGTTAGCATAGAGCATTGGTTTTACTTCGTTTTTTTCATTCCAGAAAAAGCGTTAGGGCTAGTAATTATCTACTGGCTACTAGCCCCATTGCAGGCTCTACTTTAGACGCTTGCAAAGAAGACTTTCGACTTCACTGGGTCAGGGTTCATCGTCTTATCACCCGGTTGCCAACCAGCTGGGCAGACTTCATCGGGGTGAGCCTGAACGTATTGGATCGCTTTCAACGTTCTCAAGGTTTCCTCAACGCTGCGTCCAAAGGACAGATTATTGATGGTTGCGTGCTGAATAACACCATCCTTGTCAATGATGAACAACCCTCGGAGAGCAACACCAGCTTCTGGATCGAGAACGTTGTATGCAGCGCTAATTTCTTTCCTGATATCGGAAACTAGAGGATAGTTAAGGTCGCCAACACCTCCCGACTTGCGATCAGTCTGAATCCAGGCAAGGTGAGAAAACTCGCTGTCAACGGAGGCACCAAGAATTTCAGTGTTGATCGACTTGAATTCGTCATAGCGATCGCTGAAAGCTATGATTTCAGTCGGGCAAACAAAGGTAAAGTCTAGTGGGTAGAAGAACAGAACGACATACTTGCCGCGATAGTCGGACAGTTTGACGGTTTTAAATTCTTGGTCAACGACAGCTGTTGCCGTAAAGTCAGGGGCTGGTTGACCAACGCGGAGGCATCCTTCTGCTGCGTAAGTTAGAGACATTAACTGCTTCTCCTTATTGGATTTATGCACAACTACGTGCGATTAGGAACCATCTGGTGGTTGCCTGCACACAGTAACTTTGGTTACGAACTGTTACAACTATATCATAGTCATAACGATTTTGATCTTGTAGGAAGCAGCTACACAGCTTCTCCACCAACTACCACGTCCCGAATCCGCAGACTTGGACCACCACAACCGACAGGTAACCCGTTTTGTCCCCCCTTACCACAACCACCCGATTCATCCCAGTAGAAATCATCACCAATCGCTTCAATATCGGCTAGAGTTTGAAAGACATTACCGGAAAGGGTCACATCGCGGACGGGTTCAGCAATTTTCCCATTGCGAATCATCCAGGCTTCTGCAGCTGAGAAGGTGAACATTTCCCCATTTGTCATTCCTCCTAACCAATTGCGGGCATACACTCCTTCTTTAATATCGGTGAATAGGTCAGATACTGGCGTTGTCCCCGACGCAATCCAAGTATTCGTCATGCGGACAATTGGGGCGTAGTGGTAGTTGAGACAGCGGGCATTACCTGTCGGTGCTTCCCCCAACCTTCCAGCAGTTTCACGAGAGTGGAGGCGTCCCACTAAAATGCCATCTTTTATAAGTTGGGTTGTGGTGGCGGGTGTACCTTCATCGTCGTAGAAGTAGCTACCACGATGACCTTTAAGAGCGGCACCATCAAATATTTGCAGTTCTTTGGGACCAAACCGACGACCAATACTCATGACTTCTAGCAGTTCTGGATTTTCATATGCCATATCTGCTTCCGATAGATGCCCAAAGGCTTCGTGAACAAATAAACCAGTAAGAATTGGGTCTATAACCACACTGTAAGTATTACCTTTAACTGCTGGAAGAGATAAGGCAGCCACAGCTCGGCTAGCGGCACTGCGGACTTGTTCGTCTAAACCTATTAAATCCTCATAGGCTTTACGGGAGCCAGTGGTTTCTCGTCCCGTTTGAACAGTGTCGCCATTTCTGGCGGTAGCAGCAAAGCGCATTTCTAAGTCCATCCAAGACTGCTCAATGAGCGTACCTTCTGAACTTGCAAGGATAACTCGTTGGACACTGTCGCCATAACGCACAGAGGTTGTGGTGATTTGATCGTCAACACTTTTCAGAATTTCGGTGTAATGATCGCACAGCTCTTTCTTCCGCGCCAGAGGAATTTGGCAAGGATCGCTACCAGAAAAGGGCACCTGACAGCTGATCTGTACTGCCTCTACTGGAGCAAGTTGGGTTTCCTCATCGCCAACCATTTTCGAGGCAGCGATCGCTTCTTCTACCCGTTCAGTAATGGTTGCAAGTTGGTTAAAACTGCTCAGTCCCCAACCACCTCGATGACAGACTCGAATTTGTCCGCCAATCGAGATGCCTTCGCTCAGAGTTTCTACCTTATCGCCACGCAATAAGATATCAGTTCCTTCTGCTTCTTCAAGTCTAATAACCAAATAATCCACTTGGGAGCCATAACGGGAGATGAGATCAGAGAGTAAGTTTTTGGCGTCAGCCAGAAATGTCGGCATGGGAGGCAGCAACAATGACGAACTGCCTCCATTTTGCAATTAATCCGCCCGTATGTCGCATTTTGGCTTAGAGAATCTTTGAAAGTTCTTCTACATCTGAAATCTTTCACCTTGCCTTCCAAGGATGAGATATTTATAAAGCTGACTTTTGGCAAACTAGAAGGAAGCCCAACGGTGCATCGGAAGTCAGATGTTCCCATAGTAGTGAGGAAGTGGGGTAACGCCCACGGAGCGAAGGGGAACACATTTGGTCGAACTCTCGATGGCAACGTTATTCACACCCAGAGGAGAAACTATGACCCGACCCAGACCCACACTGTACACATCCCTTTTCCGCTTCTTCTTTTAGCCGTGTGGCAAGCCTCTGAGCATATTGCTCGCTGTTGTGTTGATTGAGGATAAGTTCGTATCCGCATTGAGCCTGCGCTTCGGCTTTCTCTGGATTTTGCAATAAACTGATGATGGCTTGCCGCAATTGGGTGGGGTCCCCTGGTTTAACTGAGGTAACTGCACCTGGGGTTTCGAGGTAATCGATTAAACCCTTAGTCTGACTGACTATCACTGGTCGGCAGCAGGACATAGCTTCCATCAGAGTGGTAGCACCAGCAGTAGCATTATTGTCGAATAAGCTAATTACAACTAGGTCGGCATCACGATAGAGCTGGACCAGTTCTGGCCATTCATAAAATCGACAAGTCATGTTTTCCGGTAGAGTTTTAGGAAATGACTTCGCTAAGGTTTGCGCGTCTTGAGAAAAACCGCTAATCTTGACATCAACATCCAAATCTTGAGTGACAGCAGCGAGTGTCCGGTAGTCCCGATACTCCAATCCAACGCTGGCGATTATCCGCCTCGACTTACCTAATGAGACTGGACCAGGAGTAAAGAACTTTGTATCTGTCTGTTCTAGCAACAGACAGATACGAGTTGCGGGCAGACGTAGGTAACGACGGAGGAAATCTACCTGAGTCCGGGTGTTGGTAACAAACAGGTCAATCTGGTTTGAGACAGGAAATAGTTGCAACGACATCCAACCACGCGATCGGTCTAGACTGTGAATGAAAACAACCATCTTTGGTCGCTCCCGATTGCTACCGCAGAGAGTCGCTACAGGTATGCCGATGTCTTCACCTGTGCAGAAAACGATGTCTTCACTATTGAGCTGTGAAGATAAGGCACGCGCCAACGCCCAATGCTCAGGACGACCAATAATCTGAGCACATACCCTGTCTATGGGTTGAATTGGTTCCTTGCCTGGTCTATGGATCGCAGCTCCACCCAGATGCTGGCTTACTTGCCACATTACATGTCTAGGACACTTATTAGCTTGAGCATCTCGGGCGATATTCTCTAAATTGAGCGAACGACCCAAAACCAAGTGGTACTTAAACTTCTTCATCTGTTAAATCTTTCATTAGCAACGCCGTCAGAGTGACTACAAGCCGTAACTTCTTTATATTCATACTGCTCAAAGAATTTATAAAAGTAATGAAAAAAAGATAAGAAAACTCTTGTTTTAGTTTGATTATGCAGGTAGTTATCCTACACAGCGCTAGACTCATTTATTCCTCAAGGAATAGAATAATTTCATCTTGATTTCATTAGTACTCTTGTATAGATATTTTCTGTTATAATAAAGGGGAATTTTCTTGACTTTGAGTAAGTTCAAATAGCTACAACTTACTAAATTTCTTATATCAATTGTTGTTGGAGAGTCCAACCCAAAAAGTTGGTGTGGTTAAATGATTCAGCAATTACTTATTTGCTAAATTAGCATCACTAATTCTGCTTTATTTTAAGATTTTAAAGCCAACTGAAATCTCTTACCTAGACGCAGGGATAGGGATACCGAGCTTCGGAGCCTCATCCCGCCAGCGGTCGAGTTCCTTGAGCAAGGAGATAATCACAACCTGCGGCATCAGGAGTCTGACGGCAAGCTCGGCAGCTGGCACCCAGTCAATTTGTTCGGTTGGTAAGCGCCAGATGACTCTACAGCGCCAAGACAAAAGCCAACAAGACTAAGAGCAATCAACGATAAACTCCTAACTGAGTACGCTGTCCAAAGCGATGCAACCCAAAGTGGTGCTTGATAACCTTGAAAAAAGTTCCAATTTGCCACCTGCGTCGTCCCCACCATTATCAGGTGGAAGCCTTCAATTGCCTAGTGGACAAGACATAACGCCTACAGTAACGACCATCTTCGCCTTTGAAGAAGTATCCCATTGTTAAGGGGAACGCAAGACCATCCAGCAACACTTGTTGTCCGGCATGATACAGGTATTTGATGAGACAACCATCAGCTAAGCGACGATTGCAAGTTACTATTTCAATTGAGCGATTAAGGGGCGGTTAAGCAGCTTTCACAACTGTTCAATGGCTGAAAAGCTTATTCTTTCTGGGTATTAAAAAATACAGAGTTTGTCGAGTTAACCTGCGAAGTATGGAGGGTAAGACTCTAGATATATCACCCTTTAGCAGACTAATACCCCGTTCCGGTCGCCGCTGAATTCCCAAAGCTTGCTCGTAACTCTTGTATGATTCTTTGTAACGACTCAAGTAGTTTAACGCGGCTCCTCGGCAGATCCAGGATTGCTTGTCATTAGGTTGAATTTCTAACGCTTTTTCACAACTTGCAAGTGCTTGGGAGTAACGTTCTAGCTGAATCAACACAACCGCTCGAAATCGCCAGGTTGCACAGTCTTCAGGTTGAATTGCCAGAGCTTGGTCAAACTTGGCAAGCGCTTTTTCGTAACAGCCTTCATGAGTTAGCGTACAGCCTTGGTCGTACCAGATCTTGTAGTCATTAGGTCGGGATTCTAAGGCTTGTTTGGAGCTAGTAATTGCTGTATCCATAGTGATTCAGACAAAGAAAAACTGCATTCATGAGATAAATCCGACTGGATTCATTCCTGTTTTTGCCTTCTGCTTAATCTAATTACAGCTCGTTATTATGAAGAACTCGTGGAAATCGTTTGACATTTTGATGGAGGAAATAGTATCTTCCTTCAAATCAACTTTTTCTTGAAAGGGTCATCAATTCTCGACTGTGTCATATTTATGAAGATTTTGTGTCAATTTTTTGAAGCTGGATAGTGAAGGCATTTCTAATAATCAGTACTGGCTGAAAATCAGATAGAAATGAAACTTTTCTCGACCATTAGAAGTAAATTAACCTTCTCTCGTTAGAAAGAAGTATTCACATCTAAAACTAGCTAACGTTAGATTCAAAATCGTTTGACTTCAAGTAAAACAGAAGATTTCCAGAAGAACACATGTTTGCTTGTTCACCAACGATCAAGTAACGGTTGCTGTGAAATACCTCTGTAATTGCCCTGATTTACAGTCAATTTAGCTACGTCTAACAATAGGAGGTTTTTATGACTTGCTCCAAATTACTTGCAAGACATGGCAAACTCATTGCCACAACATTAGGAAGCTTACTAGTGAGTCTTCCAATGATTCCCTTTCCTGCTTCAGCCGCCCCCGTTGTCCCACGTCCCATGCAGCGCTCTGGTATGGCCAGAACCCAAGTAATTCCTTCCACTGGGTTTGAATCCGTGCTTCCATTATCGCAAATTAGAGTAGCTACAGCTCTTCCCTACCCACTTAACCCTTGCCCCAGTATCTACTACGAATACCCTTACAATCAACGAGTTGTAGTTCCCAAAACTTGCCAGCCTAACAAGATCACTGCTCGACTGGATTCGCTCGGACTGCGTCCAATGGCTGGTCATAGAGCAGCTGCAACCAGGTATAACGCATATCAATCTCAGACGAGACAATGGGTGAGGTAAAGAGGGTCGCTCGGGAGTATGTCAAGAACTGTTGAAAGCCAAGATAATACTGCCGAGCCAAACCAAGCTCCCGAAGCAGAAAATAACTATTACGTCTACGGACCCCTGAAATGGGTAATCGCCCTTACTGCTTCTTTGGGAGCGATCTTAGAAGTGATAGACGTCAGTATTGTCAACGTCGCTCTAGTTTATATTGAGGGTAACCTCGGCGTCACGACAACTGAAGTTGGTTGGGTTGCTACTGGTTATACCATTGCGGCAGTCATTATTCTACCGCTATCAGCTTGGCTGGGAGAACGGTTTGGTCGCAAAAGATACTTTGTGTTTTCCCTAATTGGTTTTACTGCTGCCTCGTTCGCCTGCGGTTTTGCACCAAGTTTCCAGATTTTGGTGATTTCCCGCATCATCCAGGGATTGTTTGGTGGCGGGTTATTAGCTAAAGCCCAAGCAATTTTATTCCAGACTTTCCCCCCAGCAGAGCAAGCGATCGCCCAGGCAGTATTCGGTGTGGGAGTTATTGCTGGTCCGGCAATTGGACCAACGCTGGGGGGATATCTGACTGAAACTATAGGCTGGCGCTCAATTTTCTTTGTCAACGTCCCTTTTGGCATTGCCGCCTCAGTCATGTCAATAATGTTTTTGCCCAAAGACCCACCTCAAAAAAACAAACAGAGGGCAGATTTGCCAGGAATTTTGTCTTTGGCTCTTTGGGCAGGCAGTCTACAGACTGTGTTAGAACAGGGTCAGCACGACGATTGGTTTGCTTCTAAGCTCATCAAAAGTCTTACAGCGACATTTGTTATCGGTTTAATGGTATTTATTGGGCGGGAACTCACAACGAAAGCTCCTGCCGTTGAGCTACGGGTGCTACGCTACCGCTCCCTGGCAGCTGGAAGTTTTTTCTCAATGCTACTGGGAATAGGATTGTATGGCATCTTATTTGTGATCCCAATTTTTGCTCAAAGTATACTTGGTTTTGATGCTTGGCAGACGGGCTTATTGCTAGCTCCTAGAGCTTTGGTGTCAGCTGTCATCATGGTTACTTTAGGCAGAGTGATGAACAAGATTGATGCTAGAGTCATAGTGACCTGTGGTGCAGTCATATTTAGCTTCGCTGCTTTTCAGTTACAAACAATTAACCCAAACACAGGAGCTGAGCAACTGTTAATCCCACTATTGCTTACCGGAGCAGCAGCACCGTTGATGTTTCTGCCTCTAAGTTTAGCCAGTCTAGGTCCCCTACCTCCAAATGAAGTCGCTGCCGGTTCTGGATTCTACAATCTTGCCCGACAGTTTGGTGGCAGCATTGGTATTGCTCTACTCACAACCCTCTTAGCCCGACGCGAACAGTTTCACAGAAGTATCCTGGTCGATAATATCAGCAACTACAATCCTATATTTCGACAACAGTTGCACCAACTCACCAGTTTTTTTGAGAGGCAAGGCTCGGAACCATCAGTAGCTGCTAAACAAGCTCTAGCAGAAATCAATAATCGGCTGAATACCCAAGCAGCACTCCTGTCGTATGAAGATATCTTTTGGATGGTGGGGATGCTATTTCTGGTAGCATTGCCGCTGGTGCTGCTGCTAGGAAAAGGTGCTGCTCATGAGAAATTGCCTTCTGCCCACTAGCATACTGCTAGACCAGTTTTGCCCGAGCTGCCTTAACACCTTTTGCCGCTGTATGTAAGTAGCGTTCGATGTTGGAGAAAGCTCTATCTCCCTATGGACTAACCATCCGCTCTAAAGGCACTGTCACACCATCTACTAGCAACGTTCCCAACTGGTTTCTCCGTAGCCCTAGCGTATCCACAGTAACCGAGAGTAGCTAGTGCTTTAAAGTTCCGACGGGGATAGATGAGGTCGCAGTCGGATGCGATCACGTTCGGACACAGGGTAATAGCACATAAAGTGAACTACCCAGGGCTGATGCTTTCGCATACAGCGTGGGCTTCAGACTTCACAGACTTCTGCCTAACCATAGAGTTTTTACGTCCACGTTTAGGACTTACAAAGTCTCCATCTGCTGTATCGCTAGTTCCTAACGACAATATCCGCAAGCCTTCGTTTTTGATATTGATAGCTGCGTTGATATCTCGGTCGTGCTGTGTAGAGCATCTATCACAAACCCATGACCTAATATCTAATGGCAAACTATCTACTCGATTTAGACAATGATTACAAGTTTTGCTCGAAGGGAAAAATCTATCAATTTCAAGATAAACTTTTCCGTCCTGCTCAGCTTTATACTTGAGCATTGTGCAAAACATCCCCCAACCTACTTGAGAAATTGCTTTTGACAAGTTTGGGTTGCGTACCATCCCCTTAACACAAAGATTTTCTAGAACAATTACTTGGTTATCGTTTACTATCTTGCGGGATAGTTTGTGTAGGAAATCTTCTCGGCAACGGGAAACTTTTGCATGAGTTTTGGCTACAAGAATTCTAGCTTTGTTTCTACTGTTAGACCCTTTGACCTTACCTGCTAAGCTTTGCTGTTTTCGCTTCAGATTCTTCTCTCTTTTCCTCATCCATTTCGGATTGTTGAACTTAGAGCCCTCTGAAGTTACAGCAAAATCTATCAGCCCTAAGTCAATACCTATAGCTTTTCCTTCTGATGAAGATTTGGTGCCTGTTTTACCGTCCTCATACAACAGGGAAGCAAAGTATTTGCCATCAGGGTTTTTTGAAACAGTTACAGTTTTTAGCTTTCCTTCTAGTTTTCTGTGAACTTTAGCATGTATCTCACCTATTTTGGGTAATTTGAGATCATCCCCTTCTAGCTTGACATTTTGAGGGTAAGTAATAGATTGACGACCATGTTTCTGTTTGAAATTTGGTGGTTGCGACTTACCTTCAAAGAAATTAACAAAAGCCTGACTCAGATTTAGACAGACAACTTGAAGACACTGAGAATAAGGTTCACTCAACCATTCAAACTCTTTTTTAAGCTGAGGTAATTGCTTTTGATAATCAAGTCTAGATAACCCTTTTCCTGTCGTTTTGTAAGTTTCGTTATGTTGTGCAAGAAATTTGTTCCACAGCCAACGACAGCTACCAAACGACTTCGCTAGGTACAACTCTTGTTCACGAGTTGGATATATCCTCAGCTTGACTACCCTCAACACAACCACCTCTAACTTAGTAGCCTTATCATAAACTATATTAGTGATAATGTCAACCACTAGACCTAGTCACGATTCATCCCAGCCCCAATGCTCCGCATATGGGGTGGGACTTCTCGTGGAAGAAGTTAAAGGCTTTGTCATCGCAGTTACAGTCAATTGAGATACAGTTGTTATTACAAGTTCGACCAACTGCCACCACCGCTTTGGGAGTTCCCAACTTAGAGAAAACTTCCAGGTTTGCGCTTCTGATCGGTAGCATAATGAGAGAGATACCGACTACAAATATTTTTCAATGCCCTCGAAGCCAAAAATCAAAAAACTACCCAGAAGACTCGATAAAACGAGAATTGTATATGTCAGTGCTCACGACCGAACGCTTTAAAACAAATGACCAACAGAAAAAGAATCTTGGCTGCTCTAGCATTAGTATTTTCTTTAAGTTTATGCGTCAAACAAATAGAGCTTGGCTACAACAATCTTCATCAAAAACATTTTAACAGTCTTCTTAAAAGCTTTTTTGATACCCCAATAGCAATAGAATATATAGGGCTTAATATCATTTATTTAGTTTGGATAGTAAAAAGTCAAAAGCGGATCAAAAACTGCAACTTTAAAAACATCTTGAAAACTGCTTTTATCTTCATAAGCATCGCGTTTTTGGGCTATCCAACAACTAACGATGTCTATTTATACTTGCAGTATGGCTTAATGGATTTAAATGGAATTAATCCTTTTATTGAGGCTGCTGGAACATTTACTTCTGAATTGTCTCCACTTCTTTACTGGAAACAAACTGCAGCTTATGGTCCTATTTCTCAATTATACTTTATGATAGCCTCCTATTTTCTTTCAATTTCTTTAGTTTTTGCAGTTTATATTTTTAAGTCTCTCTGTCTTTTAATGCACACAATTAATAGTTATTTAATATGGAGACAGCTGAAATTTTCTCCTTATCAAAATTGGCTAACATTGGCCTATCTAATAAATCCAGAACTTCTATTCGAACAAGTTACTAACGCACATGTTGATGTTCTCCTTTCTACTATACTAATTATTTTGACTGCATTTCTAAGACATCGTTATTATTCAGCTGGAATTATAATGATCTGGCTTGGATTTTTAACCAAAACCATCCCAGTTATCTGGTTACCTTTATTCGTTGTCTTCCTGATTCGTCAACAAAGTTGGAAGAGTATTCAATTTGCCTTTTGTATTTCCTTAGTCATATTTCTAATACTCCACTTTAGTATCCTACCTACATTAGATGCCTGGAGAAGCTTATTAAATCCAGGCGTAGAAGGAAAAACAGCTGGTTCACTACATAACGTGTTCATAGCTGTACTAGACATTTTGCCAATTTCATCAATTCAATTAAAAAATATGATTATATCAGCTTTCTATCTAATTAGTTATATTGGCTTTTCACTTTATTATATTTGGGTTCTTTTGAAAACTTATTTTAAACAAAGTTACTCCGAAGTTAATTTGATTGTAAATATTGGATGGGTAACCTTAACTCTGTTTCTATTTGCTACACCTTGGTATCAGCCTTGGTATACTTCTATCCTTTTAGCTATAACAGCTTTGAACATCAGTTATCGACGCTTTGTCCTGATCAGTCTAATATTTTGCATAACTAGCAATTGTTCTTATTATGCACTAGGTTTTGATCGAACAAACCTTTCTGGTATTGTCGGTAGTTTGCTTGCAGTTGGACCAGCAATCATGGTGCTTTTAATTGAAATTAAACGGCACCAGAGGCTCAATGATGCCAATCATAAGAGATCTCCATCAAAATATTTTATGTAAGCTCCAAAGGAAAAAGTCTGCTAGATAACAAAAATCCTGCTAGCAAGCACCACCTTCAAGGGTAGTATAGTAGCTCAATAGAGAGATGTAGTAGAAAAAGACGTAGTGGTTTATAATTTCAGCTAGGTCGTGCTTACACTCAAATTTTGCAAGAAATCAAGGGTGATAGTGTAATCCAAGATTTTCAGAATGTCGAAAATGCTTATAGAAGGAGAGAACAGCAAGACAACGCTGACAATATTTCCGGCCTGATCCAGCAGTATCGAAGTGAAAAACTAGGGATCAAGTAAAACAGCGTTCACTAATGCAGGAGATGGACGATAGTTCTGATCAACATGTTAGGACTGCTGAGCCAGATTGTCATGTTCATGTTTCGTACCTCCTAAACTAGCTCATCTAAACTCCAATTGACTAACGCTGCAACTTTTGTATTAAGATGTTGGCATGGTAGGAGTGTTTAGGATGTTGAAGGTAGCAGTTATATTGCCTGTTTACAATGAAGCAAAATGTATAGCAAGGACATGGGACGCTGTTCTAGAATTCTCAAATACTAGACCTTATTATCACTTTACTTTCGTCAATGATGGCTCTACAGACCAAACAAAACAAATTTTATCTACAAAATTAGCTACGACATCAAATAGCAAAATAAGAGTAATTGAATATGAAAACAATAAAGGAAAAGGTTATGCAATAAAAACCGCGGTAGAATGTGCATATGAAGATTTCATCTGTTTTATAGATAGTGATTTAGCATATTCTTTAGAACACTTAGAACTTGTAGTTGAGAAGTTAGATGAGTTTGATGTTGTTATTGGTTGTAGAAATCTAATATTAAAGAACATTAAGCAGGTTAATTTAAATAGGAAGTTAGCAGGAAAAATCTTCAATGCTATATCAAGAAAGTTACTACACTTGCCTTTTTATGACATGCAAGCAGGAATTAAAGGATTTAAAAAAGATGTAGTAAAAGAAGTATTTCAGAAACAGAGGATGACTGGATTCTCTTTTGATGTTGAGCTAATATTTCTAGCTCAAAAGAAAGGATACAAGATTGGTCAGATTCCAGCTATAGTATCAAAGGAGCATTTAAATAAAGCTTCCAAAGTCAACTTACTGATAGACTCTATACGAATGTTACTCGATTTGTTAAAGATAAAATACAATGATATAATGGGAGAATATGAGTAAAGTCATTTTATTAAGCTTTGATATTGAAGAGTTTGATATTCCAGAAGAATATGGTGAAAAAATAGAGGACGCAACCAAGTTTGAGGTTTCTTCAAAAGGTTTGGACTTAATTCTTCTACTACTAGAGAGATTAAAGATCAAGGCCACTTTCTTTGTCACAGCGAATTTTGCTCTCAATCACAAAACTGTGCTTACAAAAATTGCTGCTCATCACGAAATTGCCTCCCATGGCTATTATCATGCAAGTTTTAGTCCAGAGGATCTAGAAAAGTCACGGCAAGTTTTGTCACACCTAACAGGTGAAAAGATATTGGGCTTCAGGATGCCCCGATTGCAAAACGTTAACGATAAAGCAATAGAAAGAGCTGGATATGAGTACAACTCCTCCATGAATCCAACTTATCTCCCAGGCAGATACAATAACTTTTTCAAAAACCGAACCGCGTATTATTCAGATAATTTACTCAATATTCCAATCTCAGTAACACCTTTGCTCAGGTTTCCCTTATTTTGGTTGAGCTTTAAAAACTTTCCATTTTGGCTTATCAAACTAGCTACTCGCCTCACTATGGCAAACGACCATTATCTCAACATATATTTTCATCCTTGGGAATTCAGTGACATCAGCAGGTTTAAACTACCAAGTTATGTGAAAAGACACTCAGGTAACAAAATGCTCGAACGACTGGAACATTATTTATGTTGGTTGAAAAGTCAAGGTGAGTTTATTCCGTTTTCTGAGTTTAAACAAAACTTTCTCCTGCCAAATCTCCGTTGATCAAAGAAACGAAAAGAGAGACTTTTGTTGATGAAGCTGTAATTGAGCTTGCTCAAAGCAGCAGCCGGAGTAGAACTCCGGCTGACCTTTGAGTACCCATATCTGCCATTAGCCGCGTTGAACTGGCGTTAACCAAACGACAACTACTCAAACCCTTGTCACAGAGTTTTATCTCCTACAAGTTTGATCTACACAACCATTGCTCAAACCACCTTGTCCAATTGACCGGAGTTCATCTTGTAAACTAGACCAGAAAACGAGTGCTTCTGGGGCGGTGACGGAACCTTTCTGTAGCAAGAGCACATCATCTTGCCAAGCAATAATTTTGTACCTCCCCTGCTGTAAGGCTCGATCGAGCCGCAACATCGTAATTTTGAGCCGATGCCGAGCTGCCGGAGAAGTCAGGTGCCTCTTTTTAAGCCGATGCCGAGCTGCCGGAGAAGTCAGATGCCTCCTGAATTTCCATAGGTCCAACAGAACGTAATCTACATCCCTCACCCGTTGCTGCTCATCGCGAAATTGGAGACTGGGTAATTGAACGATCGCCTGACGACTGGATAAGTGGGAGAGCGGTTCTTCACTAGCAGCGACACTAGCCTTTTGAGGAATAAGTTGAATCGCAGTCTGAACGTGAGCAGCATGCTGCCAACGGTCACTCAAGGATACGTAGACGAATGGCTTGAGCGAGGACGGTACCAGGAAGTATAGGGAGCGATGGGGATCGGATGCAACCGTAAACACTAACGATACAACAATGCAAGCGAGCCAGAAGCGACGCAAACGACGGTTGAATTTCTGCTGGTGCTGAGACCACCATAGTATGGCACCGTAGTACAAACCAGGTGCCAAGGGAAGCGTGGAGTGGTAGTTGAGAGAGGTAGCGTTAGCGTTCTGAGAGTTCTGAATTAGGTTTTCGAACAGCGGTAAGCTAGTGATTATCCAGGTGCTAGGAGAGATAGCCGAAATAAAAGCCAAGGGCTGCCATAGTCCGAGCATATATCTTAGGCAGCGATCGAGGTGATTGCAGAAGACGCTTAACACTACTTGTGGCTGACTAATAATCCCCCACAGTAACTCCAGAGTTGTGGGGTGCTGACTTTTTGTGAATTGACCGAAATAGGTAGTTAGGTACAGCCGGGAATTGTCGTTAGAGAACATCGGCATCAAGATGTTGGTCACAACGACTATGTAGCAGAAACTGAGCAAGCACAATATTAGACCACTGTAAGGATAGCGCCGACTAAGTACTAGATATATCCCAATCCCAAACAACATAATACCAGCATCTTCCCGCACACCTAAAGTCAATGCTGCTAGCAGCCAGAATAGCCACCAACAACGCTTTTCCAAAGCCAGGAGTAGCCCAAAAGCAAAGAGGGGAATCTGACATGATTCATAGAAATCATGTAGGCTCGGCCCAATAATCGAATTTGCCCCATAGTAACTAGCGGTAATGAACACTGATAGAGTTGGGGCTAGGTATTGCCGAGATAAGACATAGAGGACTAGTCCTGCGGCCGTTATCAAACCGACTTGTAAGACAAGCAAGGTGACAGGGGAGGGAAACAGAGCATACAGAGGCAGCCAGAGCAAAAAATCCAGGACAAAGTGTTGCCCTAGGTGGTTGTATGACAGTGAGGGAATCTTGCCGTCGAAAATGACGGCGCTTGAGTTACCAGAAGACAAAGATCCTTGAAATAGCCGCCCATGGATGCTGTTCCAAAACAACTGGTTGAACAGACCGTGATCGTAAGTAGCATAAAAGCTATAGTAACGATTTAGGGCTATTATCGAAGCCAGAGTAAAAAAAATTGTTGCAAGTGTTAGTATTTTGAGAAGAATGGAGTTTTGTTTTTGAACAAACAGAGATTTCAACAAATGTGTTCACTTGTAATTAGACCGATCTAAGAATAATTTGGTATGGGAAAAAAGACAAGATTAGACACCCTCTAGCAAGGCTCAGAGAGTTTGTGCAAAAAATTGGATGTGCAAAATTCCTCAAATTTTGACAAACCATCGCTGGCGGTACATACCGTAGAGAATCAACCACCAGAATAACACTGTCACTATGGCAAATAAGAGCGAACCATTCTTTGCCCCAGCCCAAGGTAAGAATAAGTGCTCGTAGACCCAAGCGTATATCGTTGTCGCCCTATTTCCAGTTCTGACGTAAGTATTAATCAAGATTTTGATCGCTACCACCGAAGCAATGAAGACAAAAATGGCGTTCAACCCCATGATCTCGAATGGCTTCCCCCATCGACGCAATCGACGCACTTCAATCAATTCATAGCAGGTTGCTAGTAAGAGTAACGCCCAACCAGCAGTAAATAGGACATAGGAACTCGTCCACAGTTTTTTATTAATTGGGAATGTCTCCCCCCACACCCATCCAGCCAGCAAGCAACCAATGCCAGATAGTACCAGCCCTAGACTCGTACGTGACTTGACGGGCTGGATGCGCAACCACTCGCCACTGAAGTATCCAGCTAATACAGTCGCTGTAGCTGACAAGGTACCAAATAGTCCCTCTGGGTCACCCATTGAATTAAAAGAGTCTAGACGATATAGATGCTGTGTGCCAATTATCAAGCGATCGATATATGCTCCCAGGTTTCCTGAGCGGGTTAGATGATCGATGCCATAGCCAGGAACTGGCACAAAAGACATCGCTACCCAGTACCCAACCAGTAACAGCGCTGCCAGTATCCACTGACCTCTACGTGGCAAGTTGAGGACTACCAGGGCGGCAAGCAAGTAAGCAAGACCAATCCGCTGTAGCACGCCCATAACGCGGATGGTACTGAAGTTGTAAGTGGGAAAACCATTCAGCAGCAAACCCAGGGCAAAGAGCAGGCAACAGCGACGCCCAACCCGCCAGTAAATACTCCCACCTCCTCTGTTACCTTTTGTATGTTTAGCCAGTGAAAAGGCCATTGCTACGCCAACAATAAATAGGAAGAAGGGAAAAACTAAATCTGTTGGCGTGCAGCCATTCCATTCGGAATGCAGCAAGGGCTGATAGACCTCATCTGCCAGTCCTGCTTGATTGACTAGGATCATGCCCGCAATGGTGATACCCCGAAAGACATCAAGGGAGGTTAGGCGCAGAGACAGTTTTGGCTCAAGCATAGTATAGGGAGCTGGGAAGTAACACCATAGTGCCGCACTCCTTCACTAATCGCAAAGTAGGGTGTATTTTCTCATCCCCCACACTCCTTTGGATGAGCTTCTACCGTCGTTCTGGTAGCTGAGGCAAGGCTAATTTCGCTCTTTTTGCTTGAAGTTCTTGTTCTTTAGTTCGCAGCTCTGATTGTCTTTTCAAGAACTCTAGATGCGACTGACACTCAGCTTGAGTTTCTAGAACTCTTGTCATCTGCTGTTCTAGAACTTTAAGGCTCAAAGATAGGTCATTAACTTGCTGCTGTAGGTAAGAATCAGTTGTTTCCACGATTGTCTCTCATGAATAGTACATGCATACTATAAGTGAAGCTGCTGAATTAGTCTAGTACATAGATACTAAAATTGCCGCTTGTCGAACAATACCGTAGTACCATCGCAGGATTGGAGGAGCCAGAACAGCAGTCACATCAAATTGGGTATGCCATCCGTGACTTTGCACGCCAACATCCAATTCTCTTTCGAGTTATGGCACAAGTTCGCATGGAAGCGGATGATGAGGCATTTAAAGCAATCGTGCATGAGATCGCGAATTTCTATGCTAATGCATTGAGTCGCTATAATTACTTGGATTCAGTCATGATTCAAACTCCTAACCAATATATTCAAGTTACTGGCATGTTGGAGACAATAGAACTCAGGTTCTCTTGATTCATGGAGCCGGAGTGGCGCTCCCGTAGCTTCAAGAAAGGAGAAAAATGAATGGTTCTGCATCTGCCTTCCGATTTCCTGGATCAGAATTATGTTGACAATTGTCTATCCCCTATCTATTGGTATGAAGGTTGTTGCCCTCAGAATGGCAACTTGTTGAGACTACCTCGTACCTGTTTAGCAGAGGCGATCGCCTTTGGTTTAATGCAACACCTTGCCACTGATGAGCTGTATTCCCGTGAAGGCAAGATGTATGGTGTACTACTAGTTGAAACCTCTTTGAGGGAACAGAGGGTGCTAAGAGCCTTTTCTGGACTGTTAAATGGCAAAAGTATAGTTGAGGGATGGGTACCGCCAATTCCGGGACGAGACAAAGTTGCTCTGGAGGAAGCCCGAACCTTAGCAGCTCTAGAAGCGTTGAAGCAGGAACTCATCGCATTACAGCAACTTTCACAAAGGCAGCAGTATAAAGCGTTATTACATGAGTTTGAAACTAGGCTCCAAGAACTTTCCCTGCAACATCGTCAGCGCAAACAAGAACGGCAACAATATCGTCAGAAGCTCCACCAAACTTACAATGGCGTTGCTCTAGCAAGAGCGCTTGAGCAACTCGATGAACAGAGCCGCAAAGATGGCATAGCGCGACGCCAGCTCAAACGCGAACAGGATGCCACTTTACAGCCACTTCAGCAAACAGTTGAACGGGCAGATAACCGAATCCGTGAGTTGAAACAACAGCGTAAAATCCTGTCACGGCAGCTTCAGACTCAGATGCACGCCTCTTATTGTCTTACCAATTTTGTAGGGGAATCTCTGTCGCTGCAAGAGTTAATGCCAGGGGGTATACCTACTGGAACGGGAGACTGCTGTACTCCAAAGTTGCTACATTATGCAGCAATCCATAGTCTCAAACCTCTGGCAATGGCGGAGTTTTGGTGGGGTTTCTCTTCAATCGAGGGCAAAGTTCAAGGGAACTTCTATGGAGCCTGTGCAGAACGCTGTCAGCCATTACTGGGGTTCCTACTCTCTGGCTTACCCAAAAGAGGGGAAATGGAGAGATGGGGGAGGAATGGAGAGTCCCATAAAATTGAGATACCCATTCTTTATGAAGACAAATGGCTGATTGCGGTAAACAAACCAGCGGGGCTGCTATCTGTACCTGGTCGTTACAGGGAGAGCCAAGATAGTGTTCTCAGTCGTCTACGTTGTCTATTACCTAATGAGACAGAGCTAACTGCTGTGCATCGTCTGGATCAGGAAACCTCTGGAGTCCTCTTGTTAGCTCGCGATAGAAAGACCTATTGTCAACTCAGCCAGCAGTTTCAGCGACGTCAGGTGCATAAAGTGTATGAAGCTGTACTTGCTGGTTTTGTGACAACTGAGCAAGGCGTAATTGAACTGCCCTTGAGGGCAGATTTCCCAAATCGTCCAAAGCAGAAAGTTGATTGGCACCAAGGCAAGCCGAGTACGACTAGATTCCAGGTTATGGCAACAGCAGCAGACTCCACTCGTATGGAGTTTATTCCGATAACGGGACGAACTCATCAAATCAGGGTTCATGCTGCCGATCTGCAAGGACTTGGGATACCAATTCTGGGCGATCGCCTTTATGGTTGTTGTACAGCAACCAACCGCCTATATTTACATGCAAAAGAACTCTGCTTTGAGCACCCACAATTGGGAACACTCCGCCTACAAGCAGAGACTCCATTTTGAAAGCTGCCTGATTGTTAACAGATAAATATACAAGCAAAATAAAGGCAAGAGGAACTCAGCGCTACCTCTTGCCCAGTAAAGCTAAGTGCCAAAAGCTGTTTGCTTAAAAGCTTTTGTCAACAATATCTTTGGCTTTGTCTTTGATATCTTCTTTTGTATGTATTGCAGCTGCTTGATCCTGCTTAGCTTGACCTTCAACTTTGTCTTTAGGATCGCCTGTAATGTCGCTTAAAGCTTCCTGCACCTTACCTTCAACGTTCTTGGCAACTGCTTTTGCTCGTTCTTCAAGACTCATATCGTTCCCCTTGATTTCAGAAGAGATTCAATCAGCATGTATCGATTATCACTAATTGGTTTTGCAGATGTTATCTCTCCAGAGTTAGATGTATTTTATAAATCATCCTTCCGTAGTATGGGTTCAAGGGGACCCACAAAAATGCGATTTATCGCTTCTAAATCAGCAGGCGTGTTGCAATTAAATAACATTGGGTCATCTTCTGGTAGGGGCAGCAGTTGTACTGAATGTTGTGTCAGCCACTGCTGAAACGATCGACCACCTTGATGAACAAAGTTTGTCAAAGTCGGTAGACAACTGCAGCGGTAGAAACCGCATAAGGGTTCCCATCCCTTAGCATGTCGCGGCAGTAAGGCAATAGCATCTTG
>JAFASY010000023.1 GCA_019244235.1 Chroococcidiopsidaceae cyanobacterium CP_BM_ER_R8_30 | reverse complement strand
AATGCCCGTACAGCACTAGCTGTACCCCGCTTGCCTCTAGCAATGGCACAACATCCCGAATGAGGTAATCAGCATCCTGGGGATACTCGTAGCGCATTGCTTTGATGTTGCCATTTGTGTCACGGTCAATCACCTGCTCTGGATCTGTATAAGGGGGGACAACATTGTCACCTAGAGAATGCGGCGGATGATGTAACATGACGACTTTGTACTTAGATTGACAACATTCAGGGCTGTTGAGTTCTTGCTTCAGCCAACTGTACTGTGTACTGCCTGCGGCAATGGGCTCGAAGATGTGCTGTCCATAGCCCCACTGGAGGGGATTGTTTAAGTCCTCCTCGCGTTCGCGGTACCTACCTCTAACACCAGGAGCAAGGCTAGGAGTCCGCCAAGCATTCGCTGCAAACAGGACAATTAGACGCACATCCCCAAAACTGTATGCATAATACTTTTTCCCTCCCAAGCTGCTTTTGGGTAGAGTGAATATTTCTTCGTAAGTGTCAGTATTAAAGGAATTGTCCTTAGATGAGCGTTCATCTGTAGTCAGAATATTCTCTAGTTCTCTTTTCCCAGAGTTTTGCTGATAAAACCGTCGAGCAATCGCATGGGGAATAGTATCATCCAACTCGTTATTCAAGTTGGTGTTCATTGAAAAGCGGCCCATAACTTCATGATTACCAATTGCGGTAAATAAGGGGGCATGCTGAATCAACTCACCCCCTCTATAAAGGGTCTTTACACCATTCTTGTCCAATTCGTAATGTCCACGCCCCTGTAGACAAGGAAAGAAAGCCCCACCGCGATTATCATCAAACCACTCTGACGCCCGATCAGGAACATTGACCAGATCTCCGGCAAAGAAAACTGCGTCCACTCGTCCAACTGTCTCAACCACCTGTTGGAGATTGGCAGCTATCATAGGCTTCAGTTGGTGATCGGAAGTAAGCAGAATCTTCAGCGATGTCTCAGGATTTGGCTTAGGGGTAAGAGTGAACTCCGCACTGCTGATGCTCACACCATCTTCTCGTACACTCGTGACACAATACGGGACACGGACACCAGAACTGAGGTTATTTACTGTCGCTTCGTGTCGCCAGATATCACGCCAAGTAGGTTGCTTGTAAACCTCACCTGTCTGAGTCTGGTCTTTTACCCGAGAAATTTGATCTTCACGAGTGCGGCTCAGTTTAGTGGTGGTGGCAATGGCAATTTGATGCAATCCCTCACCGTAAGCGACACTATGGCGTAAGCCAGCAAACTCAGTAAACCACACAACCTGTACTGATGTCTCAGTCGGTAGTTGCAGAAATGGATCGCTTAGCAGTTGAGGCGTAGGTGACATTTTGTAAGGGCGATCACTTTTCACTCTAGAACAAAGTTTTGCTAGATATGTTTGCCTTCACAATACCTTACAGAACAATTCGAATGCCAGCTATAAAGAATACAACAAAGTTTGATGGTATTTCATCGCTGTCGTGTCTGGCTGCAGCGTGACTTGATTCACGGCATAACCTACTTTCACTCGTGGCCTAGAGTCTTAGCTTAAAACTTATTGATTTACCAGGCTTAATAACCAGGCTGCTTCGCTCCTTTGAGATACTGCTAATCTAAACTTCAGTTATGTGGTGTGAGCGGAGAAAACAATCAACATGGTTCGATCGACTTTGCGTTGGTGGCGACAGTTAGTCCTTGCCCTATCCTGTTTGCTACTAGTTATTGCCTGTAACAATTCCAGCCCAACTTCTACAAAGAGTGCAAGTAGTTCGTCAGGTGGTAGTTCCAACCCTACAGTAACAACTCTTAAAGTTGCAACCGATCCCACTTTTGCACCTTTCGAATTTCAAGTAGGGAATCAGAAGCAGACTCAAGGCTTTGACATCGACTTGATTAATGGTATTGGTAAGGCAGCAGGCTTGCAAATACAGCTTCAGAGTATGCGCTTTGACGGAATTATTCCGGCATTGCAGTCTGGTAACGTGGATGCTGCTATTTCTGGGATGACTATTACAAAAAAGCGTTTAGATGTTGTTTCCTTCTCTAGACCCTACATCAAAGCAGGACTTGCGATCGCTGTTCAAGATAGCAACAACAGTGTTACTAGCTTAGCCGATTTGAAGGATAAAAAAATTGCTGTGCAAATTGGTACAACAGGTGCAGCTGAAGCGAAAAAGGTGCCTGGAGCCCAAATCATCACCTTTGATACTTCCGATCTCCCCATGCGAGAATTAGGAAACGGCAATGTAGATGCAGTCGTTACTGATGCGCCTGCGACATTGCATGCTATTAAAACTGGTAGCCTTAAAGGTATCAAAATTGTTGGGAAGCTACTGACTCAGGAATACTATGGCATAGCTGTACCCAAGAATTCAGCTAATCTAGAGGCCATCAATAAAGGTTTGGACACACTCATTCAAAATGGCACTTACGATAAGATTTACCAGCGGTGGTTTAACACTAAACCGTCACCATTACCAACCTCTGCTAGCGCCGTTGCTGCCTGAGCTTTTAATCTGGAGTTCTTCTTGTGCTTGAATCTCTCAGCATTATCCTCAGTTCGCTGCCAGATTTGCTGCAGGGCGCTGTCGTTACCCTGCGTCTGACTTTTTTTTCGGTTTTCTTGGGTATGATTGGAGGTTCGCTGATTGGAATTGCCCGTCTGTCACCTATCCTGCCAGTTCGATGGATGATGCGAGCCTATGTTGATTTTTTCCGGGGAACGCCTTTGCTTGTTCAGATTTTCATGATCTACTTTGGTTTACCCGCCCTGGTTCAAGAGTTCGGATTTCCTTTACGGCTGGATCGTTTCGTAGCTCACATCTTGCACCAGGTTACATTGATGTTCAGCCCATAATGTTTAATTAAAGGTTGTAAGCGTTGAATCTCTGCTAACAAGGGGAATAACGCCATCATTGGAAGTAGGAGTTCAAGAGCTTTTTGTGCCGCCTCGCCCCAATCAA
>JAFASY010000257.1 GCA_019244235.1 Chroococcidiopsidaceae cyanobacterium CP_BM_ER_R8_30 | reverse complement strand
GCCGATTAATGTTGTGATCTACAACAGCAAGACAGCGTCCAAAATTCTTGTAGCTTTCTGCTAGCTCTGTGTTTTCAACGTTAAAAGCTCCCTCTACATAGACAAGACTGAAGTCAATCTTCTCATAACCTTCTACATGAAAAGCTGTTTCAGTTGCTACGAAATTTGCTTGTACTGTACTCATTTGTTTTTGCCTTCTCAACAGTTTTTTTTAGGGACAGCGATGCAACATTTGGAGACATAGTTAGAATCCAAACATTCAATCACCTTGTTGCCTGAAACCGTGAACTGACAAAAACTATTAACCTTCTAAATTTTTCTTCCAGAAAAGAGTAAAATAATCCAAAAATTTCCTTGATCTGAGTCATCGAAGCCAGTAAAAGTAGACACTTAGTAAATTATTTACTCTTAATCCAGTTTTTACACTGTGCCAAAAGAGGTAAAAGATGTAAAAGATATGTCTAAGTTATGTCTAAGATAGCTATTTAGTAATGAGAGTGTCAGAATTTAGCTCTCACTTTGGTTACAGAGAATTAGCTCTGTGCCGTGCAAGTAGAATTTAAGTATTTCTACTTACTTGAGTCGAAGATCTCCCCATTCTAATGATGGCAGCGCCCCAAGACAGTCCTGCTCTAAATCTAGCTGTAGCAATAATGTCACCAGGCTGAATTTGATCTTGGTGAACAGCTTCATCTAAGGCAAGGGTCAGACCAATCTACCCAACGCGAGAGAGCGTCTGCTCCAACCAGGAGGACATTTCGGTAAGCACCAGTGCGCAGAAACTGTGTGGCAGCTGATGGTTATCTAAGTAAGCTATGGGAACTGCAGAACCAGTTCCCGTTACAACCATTCCTTGTCTTCCCAGCAACTCCATTATTTTGTGATATCAATAATCTAATTTGCAACCTGACTAATATAGTCAACAGCCTGCTGCACCATTACAATTTTTTCTGCTTCATCATCAGGAATTTCAACTTTGAAAGCTTCTTCCATAGCCATAACTAGCTCAACTGTATCTAGAGAATCTGCTCCTAAGTCGTTGGCGAAATTAGCTTCTGGAGTGACTCGCTCTGGAGCAACTCCTAGTTGCTCAGCAACAATGGTCTTTACCTTTTCCAAAACTTCCTGCTTGTTCATAAAATACCTCCTATCATGTTATTTTTTGTGCGACCTAAAACCTTGCTGAGAAAATCTAGCTATCCCTTAAGCTTTTTAAAAGCCAGGGTGACATTATGACCTCCGAAACCAAAGGAATTAGATAAGGCAACATCTACCTGTTGCCTTCGGCAAAGTTGCGGGACATAATCTAAATCGCAGGCTGGATCTGGGTCTTCCAAATTAATTGTGGGCGGAATTCGATCTGTTGCTACCGCCATTGCTGTTGCTATCGCCTCAATTCCGCCAGAACCCCCTAGAAGATGACCAGTCATAGATTTGGTAGCACTGATTGCGACTTTCTCGGCATGGATTCCCAGAGCTTGTTTAACTGCTAGAGTTTCTGCGACATCGTTGGCAAGTGTGCTGGTACCATGAGCGTTGATGTAGCTAACCTGATTAGGAAACAAGCCAGCATCTTTTAGCGCTAATTCCATAGCTCTAGTAGCTCCTTTTCCTCCGGGAATGGGAGTTGTCATATGGTAGGCGTCACAGGTCATTCCATAACCCACGATTTCTGCATAAACATGAGCTTGGCGGCGCTGGGCGTGTTCTAGCTCTTCTAATACAAGAATTCCAGCCCCTTCTCCCATGACAAACCCATCGCGATCGCTAGCAAAAGGGCGAGAAGCACGTGTGGGTTCATGGTTACGAGTTGATAGAGCCCTAGCAGCGGCAAATCCTGCTACACATAGAGGAGTAATGGTTGCTTCTGTGCCGCCACAAATCATTGCCTCGGCATAACCATGTCGAATTAGACGAAAAGCCTCACCTACAGCATTAGCACCTGCAGCACAGGCAGTTACCGTGCAGGAATTAGGCCCTCTAGCTCCCGTATGGATGGCTGTCAGTCCAGCAGCCATGTTACCAATCATCATTGGAATGAAAAAAGGACTGACTCGATCGGAACCCCGAGTGAGGTAGACTTCCTGTTGATCTTCAAGCACCTTGAGTCCACCAATTCCAGTGCCAATAATCGCGCCGATTCGCTCGGCGTTGAACTCGTTGATTTCTAATCCAGCATCCGCGATTGCTTGAAGACTTGCACAAACAGCAAATTGAGCAAAGCGATCCATCCGTTTGGCTTCTTTGCGTTCCAAATAATCACTGGGGTCAAAACCCTTAACTTCTGCTGCTATTTGACAATTGTGCTGTGAGGCATCAAACAAAGTAATAGGACCAACACCACTGCATCCTTGAAGCAGGTTCTGCCAGTATTGGCTTACGTTATTTCCTAAAGGAGTAATTGCTCCTAGACCTGTAACGACAACTCGCTTTAATTCAAGACTAACCATGATAAATTATGTTGTAAAGACCGTTTTTAAGATCAGTTTGAGCTTGAAGATATTCACCTAAGAATCGAATTGTTTAGCGATATTTATAACTTTTAGCTGAGCTTCATCACTTCAATATCTATGAAATTTCCTCTGCAATTGAAACAGTTTCATCTTTTGAAGCAATCATGATTTGTAAATAAATTTAGCGTTAACTAGATTCTAAATTCAATCGAGATTTCACTGAAAATTCAATAAATCTCTATAAATGTTCATCATCTCTTTGAGTAGATGTACGTAAGATTTACTGCTGTACACGCTAACTACAACTGAGTTTAAGGTTGACCAAATGAAAATCCAGTGATACCTTAATTTAATGCCAGGATAAATAAGTCAGCCTAATCCAGCCTTTCGCCTCTAATAGAGTTTTATTTAACTAGGTGAAGCTGGAGCGGAGGAACCACTTTACTGGGGCTTATCTTTAAACTCACTCTTCTTGGATGATCTGGAGGAAATGAGATAGAGAGGGGCATCTCTCAGTCCTAGCCCGCCAGCTAACTCCGTCGGCCTTGAGAGGAGACTGAAAGCTTAGCATTTTTAATGTTTTGCTCTTGTCAGTGTCCTTAGCTGGTATCTGTTCATTGTGTCGTACCTGCTCTAAGGAGATTATGCAAACCAAGGTAATTCTCGTTCTCCTTGAAGTGCTTGTTGTGATTGCACTCTCAAGGCTCGTAGGTATAGTTTGTCGATGGATTAAGCAACCGTTAGTGATCGGCGAGATCGTAGCCGGGATTATGCTAGGACCATCCCTGCTCGGCTGGCTAGCTCCTGGTGTAGAAGCTGCCTTGTTCCCAAATACGGTGATTCCCCTCCTGAACGTTTTGTCTCAGGTGGGGCTGATATTTTTTATGTTTCTCATTGGCTTAGAGCTAAATCCGAAATATCTCACTGGGAAGTTAGAAGTAGCAGTTTTAACTTCCCACGTCAGTATTTTGGTGCCCTTTTCCTTGGGAACGCTACTGGCGCTGCTACTTTATCCTCAAGTATCTAATGCCAGTGTCTCGTTTACCGCCTTTTGCTTATTCTTAGGCGCGGCAATGTCGATTACAGCCTTTCCAGTACTGGCAAGGATTATTACCGAGAACAACTTACAAAACACGCGTTTGGGAACGTTGGCTCTAACATGTGCGGCGGTAGACGACATAACGGCTTGGTGCTTGTTAGCGCTAGCGATCGCAGTGGCTCACTACAACAGCATGCTCCACGCTCTACCAACCATTGGAGAATCTCTGCTCTATGTTGTGTTCATGGTAACAGTAGGGCGTTGGTTCCTCAAGCGAGTAGCTGCTCACTACGAGCGCACCGGACGGCTCACCCAGTTCGTTTTGGCAGGGATCTATATGACCGTCGTGACTTCTGCTGTGCTGACTGAAGTCATGGGCATTCACTTCATCTTTGGCGCGTTCCTAGTGGGAGCTGTAATGCCAAAAAATGCTGGTCTGGTGCGGGGGTTAGCGCAGAAAACTGAGGACTTTGTGTTGACATTTCTGCTGCCAGTCTTTTTTGCCTACAGCGGTTTGCGGACGGATATTGGTCTCTTGAATCAGCCCTTTTTGTGGCTGCTCTGTGCGGCAGTTGTCGTTGTAGCAATTGGTGGCAAGTACGTTGGCACATACATTGCAGCCCGCGTTGGTGGGATTGGGAACCGGGAAGCCTCAGCTCTAGGTTGGCTAATGAACACTCGTGGCTTAACAGAGCTGATCGTACTCAATATTGGTTTGAGCTTGGGCGTCATCTCACCCTTACTCTTTACCATGCTGGTGATCATGGCATTAGTGACAACGTTTATGACATCACCTCTGCTGGAATGGACATATCCAAAAGAGTTGATCAAGCAGGATATAGAGGAGCCCTTTGAGACAGAACCAGCGCTAGAGACTGCTATCTCCACTTATCGCATTCTAGTGCCAGTCTCTAACCCTAATACGCAAAAAGGATTGATGCAATTGGCAGTGGCGATCGCAGGCAATCAGTTGCAAAGGGCTGTTGTGCATCCTCTTAGCTTGGTTGAAATCGAAGAAGATTATGCTTTTGGCAGTACCCCAACTGAAGCCGATTGGTTGATCCAACAGCGGCAGTCACGTCTAGAGGAGTTAATTCAAAGCCTCGAACCACCCGAAGTTCGTCAGACGATACAGCCTATTATTCGGATAACTAACAATGTGGCGCGGATGACGGCAGAAATTGCTACCCGTGACCAGGCTAACTTGATCCTAATGGGATGGCACCGCCCTGCTTTTAGCAGCAATCGTTTAGGCGGGAAAGTCGGTCAAATTCTGAGTACTGCCAAAGTGGATGTGGCAGTATTTATCGACCGGGGTAGAGAGCGCTTAGACACTTTATTAGTGCCATACTCTGCCAATATTCACGATGAGCTGGGACTGGAAATTGCTCTCAGACTACTCTTTAACGGTAAACAGCGCCATCTCACCGTTCTGCAAACCGTAAGCGGCGATCAAACCTATGGTGAGTTGGACTATGAATTCAGTACAATGATGGAGCAACTGCCCTCTACTGTACGCGAGCGCATTGACCTCAAGATTATCGAAGCAGCAGAACCAATCCACGCTGTAGTAGAAGCATCAGCTGACTTTGACCTCACCCTAGCAGGCACTAGCCGTGCCCGGGGAATACAGCGTCAAACCTTAGGGCGATATACTGACCAACTTGCAATTGAGTGTCGCTCCTCACTCTTAATTACCCGTCGCTACAGTCAAATGACCTCTAACCTGGCGTCAGTACTTTCTAGTAGTGAAAAGCCAATGACTGACAATAAAAATTCTGGAGTTGAGGCTAATGAGTCACTTTAACTTCAAGTCTATAGCGTTCTATGGAACAGCGATCGCCTTTGTTGTAGTCCTATTTGAAGCTGTTACTGCCTATGGCGAGAAAAACCTCAAGGCTCCTGTGGCAATTGATGGTAGCTATCCTCTCTCCTTTACTTCTAATTCTCCTGTCTGTCTTAAATCCACCCCACTGTTGTTAAACATCAATCAATCTGGCACATACTTAAATGCATCTTTGTCACCGAAAAGCGCCAATAGCCCAGCACCAACCACTTCATCGCCAGCAAAAGCGACGCAAATTTCTCTCACAGGGCGATTGAATAATCAACAGGTGAATTTATTGAGTGCTGCCAAAGCTAAGATTTGCCCTAATGGCATCCCTCCAAGCCAGATAAGTATTCAAGGTCAAGTAGAAATTCAAGGTCAAGAAGGAAAAAGCCTGAAAGGGAATTTAACCTCCATTCCAGGCGATAACATTGCATTTACTGCACAACGACAACCTTTTCCCAAAAAAGCAGAGTAGTAAGAGGGTTAGCCTCTTTTCTACTGCCTCCACTAGAACTTCTCAGTTGGTTCTGGTGGAGCAACCGCACCTGGTTGACTGATGAAAAAGTTTTTAGCAGCATCGTTCTGATAGATACAGCTAATATCTGGTGAAGACTCAAGGGCACCTGTAAAGCCAAATGTGTTCATCCGGTTCTTACACTCTTGCTCCTGCTGCGATGTCACCAGTTTTCGTTGCTCTAGAATTGCCCAGTTATTAGTCCGCAGTACACATCCTGGGCGGATACTAGGTTGAGCGATATAAACATTGAAGGGATTTAGTGTTACAAATAGGCGTGTATCCATGACCATAGCGCTAGCACCATACTGAATACAAATCTGAGGATCTGGAGCGCTTTGGTCAATAAAATTACTAGTAGCCACATTTCTAGGGCTCAACGTCGTTGTCGTGCTAAAACCAACGCCAAGACCAATTCCTAGAATAAATACTCCTCCCAGCAATGCTATGGTGGCGTAGTTAAAGATGGAGGGTCTAGAGGATGGGGGTTTTTTAGTATCTATAGTTTTCGTAGCTGGCTTACGTCTCATTGTTTCTTAACTAATACAACTATAGGCGAAGGGCGGTTGTAACTAACCTCCTCTTCTAGTATGGCGAGTCTACAACCGAATTGAAGGTGTAAGCTGAAAAAGCAGAATCTATTCCAGTGCGCTGCAAAACAATTTAACCCAAATGACTGAAGAGTTTGGTCCAGAACCTCATGAGTTAGCCGAGCAAGCTAATGAAACGTTAGAGGACATCAAGAAGGAACTTTCTGAGCAAGAGGCTAAGGAATCCCAAAATCGCCTTTGGCTCAACCAGATTGGCTTATCAACAGGAATCCTCTCAGCACTGGCAGCGATCGCTGCCATGCAAGCTGGTTATCTAGCTAATGAGGGAACTTTAGCCCAAATTCACGCTAACGATCAGTGGGCTTTATACCAGGCAAGATCGACCAAGCGCCACCTAGACGAGTCAACGGTCAGTATATTACAAGCTCTTCAGAAGCCTGTCCCTTCAGCAATCGGAGCAGAGATTGTTAAGCTTGGGAAACAACAGCAAGAGAGTCAGACTGAAGCGCGGAAGCTAGAAGCTGAAGCCAGTGTAGATTTACAACGACACGAATCTTTTGCCCACAGTGTAGCTGCTCTACAAATTGCGATTTCTTTAGGTGCTGTGGCAGCTCTGCTTAGGCAACGGCTCATATGGTACTTGGGGCTGGGAATAGGTGCTCTAGGCATATGTTTTATGATCTGGGGGACTTACCATGGAACTTATGCAGCTAAGGCAGAGCCGACAGCTACTTTGGGTGAACATGAACAGCCGTAGAGTTTTACCTAAACGTTAAACCGGAAGAGCATCACATCCCCTTCCTGTACTACGTACTCTTTCCCCTCACTACGAACCAAACCCTTTTCTTTCGCAGCATTCATCGAGCCAGTTGCCACAAGATCATTGTAAGCAACTGTTTCAGCACGAATAAAGCCGTGTTCAAAATCGGAGTGGATAACACCAGCTGCTTGGGGCGCTCGCATTCCAGAGTGAATCGTCCAAGCACGGGTTTCTTTGGGACCAGTAGTAAAGTAAGTACGCAAGCCCAAAAGTTCATACGTAGCGCGAATCAAGGACTTCAGTCCACCTTCTTCAACACCTAGGGATGCAAGGAAGTCAGATCGATCTTCCTCTGGTAATTCCACTAGTTCTGATTCCACTTGGGCAGAAACCACCACGACTTGAGCAGTTTCCTCAGCCGCAATTGCTCGTACTTGCTCCACAAACTCATTCCCTGTTGCCAAATCGCTTTCAGACACATTGGCAGCGTAAATAATTGGTTTACTGGTAAGCAGTCCTAGTCCCTTAATCATCTCGGCTTCTTCTGTATTTAATTCCACACTCCGTACAGATTTTCCCTCATTCAAAGCCGCACTCAAATTTTCCAGGACTGCTAGTTCTGCCTGAGCGTCTTTGTTTGCCCGAGCTTGCTTACGAGTACGCTCTATCCGCCGCTCAATTTGTGCCAAATCAGCCAAAGCCAATTCCAAGTTAATGATTTCAATGTCTCGTCCTGGGTCGATAGAACCAGCAACATGAATAATGTCATCATTTTCAAAACAGCGCACAACATGGACAATGGCATCAACTTCCCGAATGTGAGACAGAAATTGATTTCCTAATCCCTCACCTTGACTCGCACCTTTAACCAAACCAGCAATATCTACAAACTCGACGCGGGTTGGGACAATTTGCTCTGAGCTAGAGATGTCAGACAGCACCTTTAATCGCTCGTCTGGCACCGATACAACACCTACATTTGGTTCAATGGTGCAGAAAGGAAAATTGGCAGCCTCAGCCTTGGCGTTAGCAACTAGGGCATTAAACAGAGTAGATTTTCCGACGTTAGGTAGTCCAACAATCCCGGCTCTTAGCATTTCAGGTGGAGAATTATAAAGGTCAGATGTTAATTGGGGATGAGCCTTAAACTAGTTTTACACAGGTTCGGGAATTGGTTGCGGAATTGGAGTAGGTACTGGTTGGGGGATAGGACCTGGAACTGGCTCTGGAACTGGACCTGGGATGGGTTCAGGTATAGGACCTGGTACTGGTTCAGGTGCTGGACCTGGAATTGGCTGAGGGAGTGGACCAGGTTCAGGATTGGGAATCTGTGGTCCAGGCAGGGGACCAGGAGTAGGATAGACCATGAGAAGCAGAAGTTAAATAATTCGACGTTTCCAACCTAGATGGCAACAGCCATCATGACATCTTCCTAAATAGCTATGCTTGAGCATTGCTCTCCTTTTTTTGACTATGTCATTTGTTAACCCGCCTCAAGCAAAAACACCCTTACTTGACGCCCTTAGAGAATGTGCTAGCAAGACTCATGCTCCCTTCTACACGCCAGGACACAAGCTTGGACAGGGAATTTTGCAGCAACTAGCTGACTGCTTCGGCAGGGCTGTATTTCGGATGGACCTCACGGAATTAGCTGAATTAGATAACTTATTCACACCGCAAGGCGTCATTCAAGAGGCACAAAAACTAGCAGCAGAAGCGTTTGGAGCTGAACACACTCGGTTTTTAGTCAATGGTTCTACCTCTGGAGTAGAGGCAGCAATTCTGGCGACCTGCGCCCCTAGTGACAAGATCATCCTACCTCGGAATGTACACCAGTCGGCAATTTCTGCTCTGATCCTATCTGGTGCCATACCAGTCTTTGTCAACCCGGAATACGATCCAGTCCTTGACATTGCCCATAGCATTACCCCAGATGGTGTATCAGCTGCCCTAGAGCAGCATCCTGATGCCAAAGCAGTTTTAATGGTTTATCCAACCTACTACGGTGTCTGTGGAGATGTCGCAGCGATCGCACAACTCGCTCACCAACATGACATTCCGTTGTTAGTAGATGAAGCCCACGGTCCTCACTTTGCCTTTCATCCTGACCTACCTACCCCGGCTCTAGCATCTGGAGCCGATTTAGCCGTGCAATCCATCCACAAGGTATTGGGAGCTATGACTCAGGCATCAATGCTGCACATTCAAGGCAACCGAATAGATACCACACGTTTAAGTCAGTCTTTGCAACTGCTGCAATCTACTAGTCCGAGCTATTTACTCCTTGCTTCTCTAGATGCAGCGCGTCAGCAAATGGCACTACAAGGACAAGCGTTAATGTCACATACATTGCAGCTAGCTGATAGAGCAAGAACAAAAATCAGTCGGATACCTGGAATATCTGTTTTCGAGCCTTCAGGTTCCACACCTGGTTTCGTTGCTCTCGACAAAACGCGGCTAACTGTTACTGTGTCTGGTCTAGGGCTAACCGGGTTTGAAGCTGATGAAATTCTTAATCAACAGTTAGATGTCATAGCAGAACTACCATCACTTCAGCATCTAACTTTTGTTATCAGTTTGGGGAATACTGAGGCAGACATAACCGCGCTTACGCAGGCGTTTAGCATTCTAGCAACTAGACAAGCTACCAATAAGCGATTGGCGTCTGCAATCAAACAAGTTGCTCTGACAGCTGATATTCCGTACTCCAGTCTCATCTCTCCACGTGATGCCTTCTTTGCTGAGACGGAAACACTACCCATAGCAAAAAGCTGCGATCGCATCAGTGCTGAATCGGTATGTCCTTATCCACCAGGAATCCCAGTTTTGATACCTGGTGAAGTCATTACCAGCACTGCCCTTGATTACCTACGAAATATCCAGGCACTAGGTGGGTTTATTAGTGGTTGTGCCGATAGCAGTCTAAGTACGTTAAAAGTAGTAAAAGATTGAGATCCCCTAGTATTCTCTCTTAGGCTTTACCTAAAAATCCTGGTAATGTGACGTGACATTATTTCAGCTACTTTACCGACTTTCTTTGCTCATAAGCAACTCGCTTGCTGGGGTTAGCCTTCTTGCTTGAACAAGGGAACTCCTTAAACCAAAAGTGCCCAAGACCAGGAGTAGGGCATTAGCTACTACCCAATCCGGTTCTGGTACTTCTTTTACAATGGCAGGTGAACTTGAGTTCCCCTGAACCAACCCTGCAAAGCCATTGACAGTACTCGGTCCACCATAAAAGTTTATACTAAACTGCCCGTTATTAGATGTACTGCTTAAAAAGAGGGTAGCAGCAGCAACTGTCCCAGGTGGGAAAAAACCTTGAGTATTTACATTGAGCGACAAGTTGTTGGTTGATGGGTCGAAAGAACCTGATTTTGAGATAGTTATAGCTGAGGGTGGGACATTGTTCTTTTGATTGTAGGCAACTACATCGTCAAGAATATTAAGGTTAGCATCAGTGATAGTTGTTCCAGAAGTTGTAAAGCTTCCTACAATTTCGTAAGGATTAGAAAGAGATGGAAATCCAGTAGGTGGAATAGGAGTTCCTGTTACACTTAAAGAAGTTAGATTATATCCACCCTGAGTAAATGTAAAGTTAGCTGCTTTTACCTGTTTGGCCTGGATAAATGCAGAATTTAGGCTTAAGGCAGCGCCCATCGTGACCATTGCTAATTTTTGGTGCAACTTCATTTTTACTTCTTTGCGAGTAGCAATACACTAATGTACTCAAAATACCAAAGAACAATATGTTACGACATGGCTTAATCAAATCTTCTCTCAACCTTCACGAACTTTACTTAACAGTAACAGGGGTCAAGAGGTAGCTGTATCATTAGCTATTAATACTCCCTTCTTCTGGGCAACTTACTGGTGTGACTGATAAAGGAGACCACCTATATGAAAACTGCAAACACCGTCCAACGAGAATCAAAATCAAGCCGTACCTGCAAGGGAAAGGTAGCAGTAAGTATAAGACTGCCAAGGTCTTTAACAGCGCGGATTAGACCAAACGTACCAGCACCTACCACAACGCCTGCTACAGCTCCTTCTAGCACCATACAGCTCGGCAATCGCCAGTACCAGATTAGTGTGCTTACCAAGCAACGGCTAGAGCAGTCGCCTAAGTTTGCTGCTGCTAGTCTGCGTGCTTGTGCGTTGCAACATCCTAATTCTGATGGGTGCTTTAGCGATGTTCTGAATAGGGAAGCGCCATGATGTGTACCAGTAATAAAAATCACCTGTTTGAACTTTGCTGCTAAATGCGCCAAACCCAATGTTTGCCGTTTCGTCACTGTGGACACGAGGCTTTTTACGTAGTCCGCGTGTATCTCAAACACCTCACCAATGACTTTAATACAATAGTTTACATGCATAAGATGTGCGCTTCAGTAGCGCAGTAGTAGAACAAGCCTACAAAAAGTGCAGGTGCCTACCACCAGGACGTGAACGACCGCAACGAATCTAGTGTCTCCTCTAGATTCAACATCTTACCCCAATCTTTAGAACTGTGAACTAAATAGCTAATTGGTGCCGTACTCAAGGCTTACTTAACGGTGTGGCTCTGGGGAAAGTGCTTCGGTTTGGCACTATCTATGTTAGATTTAAAGTCTGTGGGCGATTGGCACAGTGGTAGCGCGCTTCCTTCACACGGAAGAGGTCATTGGTTCGAAACCAATATCGCCCATCAGGGTTTCAGCGTTTTGTATATGTGGTAGACGACCAGTGAGGACTCATTAGGCTATTTTAACCTTCATTAGGGTCTTGACAAAGATAGATGTTTGATATAATGGCTCTACAAACGCTATTTACCTGTTCTAGCGAAAGTATATAGGTTTTGGTGTGAGTCCTTAAACTCATAAAGAACTCAAAATTGCAATCCATATAATAAGCGTCTCAGACGTTTATGTGTAAAGTTGTGTTGCTAAGCAGTCTTCAATCTTGCCAATAATGCTTGCTTAGTCCAGCTAGAACCGCGTGATGTGGTGAAGCCTTCAGCATTGAGGATATCTGCTATCTTTGCTAAGCTCGTTCCCTCCTCCTTTAATTGCGTTGCTCTATTGATAGCTGCTTCTGTAGCCTCTTTGGCTTTCGTAGCAGCTACTTGTCTCCCCACTTGACCTAATACTGCTCCTTGCTCCTTACGAATCGCTAAAGCTGCTTTAGTACGTTCAGAAATCAACCGTCTCTCTTCTTGAGCGAGCGATGCAATAATGTTTAGCTCGAACTCTGAAGCGTTAGGGCGATCGCCACTGTCCTTTCCGAGATGGGCACTGAAATCGCCGCCTTTGAAGCCCGCCTTGCCAAAACCCAAGCCATCAAACAGGGCATGATGCAAGAACTCCTCACCGGAAGGACGCGGCTGGTATGAGTGCCAAAGATGTCTTCCATGAAGCCGTCAAACGCGGGCTAGAAAAAGAGCAGTGGACAATTACCGACGATCCACTAGAACTAGGATGGGATGAAGTCAAGGTCAAAATTGATTTGGCTGCCGAACGATTAATTGCTGCCGAGCGAGGTGAAGAAAAAATTGCCATTGAAATTAAAAGCTTCATCGGCACTTCAGCGATCAGTGACTTCCACACAGCCTTAGGGCAATTTCTCAACTACAGAATTATGCTAGAAGTCAATCGGCCTGATCGATCGCTCTATCTAGCGGTTCCTCTAGACACTTATGAGACTTTCTTTCAAAGCCAATTTGCTCAAGTAGCAGCGGAACGCTATCAACTCAAGCTTGTTGTTTATGATCCTATAATTGAGGAGATTGTGCAATGGATAAGTTAGACCACTATCGAGCTTGTATCCAAACTCTTTTAGAACAACATAGCCAGTACAGCTCTGATAACGAAGACGTAGAAAGCGAGCTTTTCTTTGACTCAGTACGAGATCATTATCAACTCATGCGCGTCGGCTGGAAAGGCTTAAAACGCATCTATCACACCGTCATCCATTTTGACATCAAAGACGACAAGATCTGGCTTCAGCAAAATACTACCGATATTGATGTAGGTCAAGAACTGCAAGACATGGGCATCCCCAAAGAAGACATTATTCTGGGGCTGCATCCCGCCTACAAACGACCCTACACGGGCTATGGCGTTGCCTAGAGATCGATTGTTATAAATGAGACGATGACGCTCGACGGCGTACGTCTGAAAGCGCGGACAATGCATTCCGGGTCGTTGCTTGGCTTGTCTAGCAGATAACTAATCAGTGCTGCTAATGGGCAGATTGTCGCTGCGGTGAGTGGAAATATTTGTATCAAGGCGCTGATTCTGCCATGAACATCAAGAGTTTTTCTGATATAGTTTGATTGATGAATCAATCAAAAGTAGGTAATGAGAATAATATGTGGGTAATACCATGACACAGACCAACAATTCCCAAAATAGTTCTAAACAACCTACTAGCAGCTTGGTTGTGGAAGACGACGATCAAAATGGTTCTAAACAACCTGCTAACAGCTTAGTTGTAGAGAAAGAGAAGCAAGAAAAGCCTGCTGACACTCAACCATCTGAACCTTCCGAGTCCTCTAAGAAGAAACCGAAGATTCCCAAACCTGTGTTCATCTTGGGTGTGATTGCCCTTCTCGGTGGGGTGGGGTATGGTGTTTACCGCCTATTTTTTTATCATCCTGAACCGAATGGCATATTTTTGAGCGGACGGATTGAAGGGCATGAAACTGACGTGTCAGCCAAACTTGGGGGCAAGGTGAAGAGCGTTGCTGTTAGAGAAGGAGATGATGTGCATCCAGGTGAGCTCTTAGTTCGTATGGATGACTCCGATTTACAAGCACAGTTGCAAGGAGCGAAAGCAAACGTCTTTCAGGCACAAGAACGATTAGAGCGTTACCGTCAGCAGTTACCCATCCTACAAGCGCAATTGCTACAAGCTCAGCTGACTACCGACCAAGCAGCGCAGGAAAGTCAAGGTCAAGTGACGCAGGCGGAGAACACTCTAGCTGCTGATAGGGCTGATTTGGCACAAGCCGAGGCAAATTTGAAGTTGGCGCTCTCCAGACAAAAACGGTATAGAGACTTATTTGCTCAAGGTGCTGTCTCTGCTGACTTGCGAGACGAGTATGACAACGGCGCAGCAACTGCTCAAGCTCAAGTGAATTCTGCTCGTCAGAAAGTGCTGGCGGCGGAAGGGGCATTGACTCAAGCGCGCTCGACCTTACACAATATCCCGATTAGAACAGCAGCAGCATCGCAAGTTCAGAAACAAATTGCTCAAGCCCGTACAGATATTAATGTTTACCAGCAGGCACTCCGTAATTCTGAGGCTACCCAAGCACAGATTCAAGCAAATTTGAATTATCTGACGATCAAAAGTCCTATGTCTGGCAACGTGCTCACCCGTGATGCGGAACCAGGTGAGGTGATTGCAGCAGGAGCTCCACTACTGACGCTAGTGAATCTGGATAAGCTCTATTTACGTGGTTTTGTACCAGAGGGACAGATTGGGAAGGTTAGACTGGGGCAGCGAGCGCTAGTGTATCTTGATTCATATCCAGATCGCCCGCTCGAAGCTGTAGTGACTCGGGTCGATCCAAAAGCTAGCTTCACACCAGAAAATATTTATTTCAAAAAGGACCGAGTGACACAGGTATTTGGGGTTGAAGCCACTTTGAAAAACTCAAATGGTCTAGCGAAACAGGGCATGCCTGCGGATGGACGAATCCTCCTGCCAAAGACATAGACAATAACGCTCCGCTTCGCCTAGCGGCTGACGCAATTCGTAATTCGCAATTTATCGAGGTGCAAGCCAGCGATATGACACAGTCACTTTCAGTTAAAGAGAAAACGCACCGCCTCAAAGCTGCAATTATTTGCATACGCGACCTGCGGCATCAGTATAGTAAACAAGCTCAGGCGGCTGTTGCAGGCATTAACCTAGATATTTATCCTGGTGAAATCTTTGGATTGATTGGTCCAGATGGAGCAGGAAAAACGACGACATTCCAGATTCTTTCGGGGGTGATGCCACAAACTAGTGGCACTGTGGAGGTGATGGAATCTAACCCTAGAGATATGCGCCTGCAAATGGGCTATCTGACTCAGCGCTTCAGTCTCTACCTAGATATGAGTATTTGGGAAAACTTGCGCTATGCTGCTGGCTTACGCGAGGTGGACGAAGCTGATTTTAAAACCCGCAGCAACCACTTCCTGGGGTTGTTGGACTTGGCACGGTTCAAAGACCGTTTGGCTGGACGGCTTTCTGGAGGAATGAAGCAAAAGCTTGCCTTGTGCTGCACGTTGATTCATAACCCAAGGATTGTGCTACTTGATGAGCCGACGACAGGAGTCGATCCAGTCTCTCGGCGTGAGTTTTGGGACATTTTGGCACAACTAGCGAGTACGGAGGGCATTACCACCGTGGTTGCAACCCCTTATCTAGATGAGGCAGAGCGCTGTTCTCGCATTGCATTGATGTATGAGGGGAAGATCCAGCAATGTGACACCCCAGCAAAGGTAAAAGCTAGCTTGGGATTGCAGCGATTGGAAGTTTATCTGTCAATTGACCAGTTAGATCGAGCAGAGGACATGCTCAAGCACAATGCTGAAGTGCGAGAGTCGGTTTCAGATGTGCAACGCTTTGGCGCTCGCCTTGATGTCTTGACTGCCAAGCCGAAGCAAACTGCCAACGATATTCGGCGTTCTCTAGAACAACAGCAGATTCAAGTCCGAAACATAGTCACCGATACACCAACCCTAGAGAATACCTTTGTTGCCCGTTTGCGGGAGCTCAAGGGCGAAAGTTCTGTAGGCAGCTACCCGCGAATTTCGCGTCAGGAGAAGTCGTCAGGTACAGCGATCGGTGCTCAAAACCTGAATAAAGTCTTTGGTAATTTTCACGCGGTCAAAGATATTAACTTAAATATTAAATACGGCGAGGTCTTCGGGCTGTTGGGAGCTAATGGTGCGGGGAAGACCACGACGATTAAAATGCTGTGTGGATTGCTTCCGGCAAGTTCCGGTCAAGTCATGCTAGCAGGCGAAACGGGTCAACTCCGTAGTCAACAAGTGCGCCAGAAACTCGGCTACATGTCGCAAAAGTTTACGCTCTATGATGATCTGACAATCGACCAGAATCTGGAATTCTACTGTGGAGTCTATGGGGTTCCACGTCGCTATCGCACAGCCAAGAAAAAATGGGTGCTGCAAATGAGCGACTTGGTTGGTCAAGGAGATCGCTTAACAGGCAATCTACCTGGTGGTTGGAAGCAACGGGTTGCTTTTGGTGCGTCGGTAATGCACGAACCCAAGATTGTGTTTCTTGATGAGCCCACCTCCGGGGTTGATCCACTGGCACGGCGGCAGTTTTGGCGTTGGATTAATCAGTTTGCGCGAGAAGGAATGGCAATACTGGTAACAACGCATTACCTGGAAGAAGCCGAGCAGTGCCATCGTCTGGGCTTCATGGTAGCTGGGGAACTTGTTGCCCAAGGAACGCCACAGCAAGTCAAAGATGAACAACCAGGGCAGTTGGTTGAGTGGGAATGCGATCCCTTGCAGCAGGCTGCAAATTTGCTCAAACAAAAGTTGGAGCGATGGCGAGTCTCCATTTTTGGCTCTCGTTTGCATACTATTCTTGACAAGCCAGTTGATAGACAAATCCCTCAAGTAGAGAACTGGCTACAAGCAGATGGCATCCGGCTTCAGAGCCATCGTGAAATCGGGTTTTCTCTAGAAGATGTATTCATCAGCGTGGTGGAACAGGCGCGGCAACGAGGGCTTGAAGTTCCAGTGGATTAGGAGAATAACTAGCACATGGCACTACGACCAAAACGCATCATTGCTCAAACTATCAAAGAACTCACTCAACTAGGGCGTGATCGCCTGACTTTAACCCTGGCATTAGGATTGCCTATCGTTTTGTTGCTGCTATTTGGCTTTGCCGTATCACTCAAAGTCAACCAGATTAATATCGCCATTCAGGATCTGGCTCTAACACCTACTAGCCGTGAGTACATTGCTACCTTTGAGCGCACGAGCAAATTCCACATTGTGGAGCAAGGAGCAACTGTTAATGTTCCTCGACTACTGGATCAAGGGCGGATCGCTGCCGGGTTGATTATCCCCCCTAAGTTCTCGCGCGACCTCCGGCGGACTCAACGTAAAGCGCAGGTGCAACTCTTAATCGATGGTACCGACGCTAACACGGCTAATATTGTTCGAGGCTATGCAAGTGCGACAAACACCGAGTTTGTGCAGAACAGGCAAGCGGCAGGTTCGACAAAAAGAGAGACTAGTCCTGTCAATTTGCAAGCGCGCTTGTGGTACAACCCTGGTTTGAAGACGCTGCAGTATATCGGTCCTGGGGCATTAGCGATTACGGTAGCGCTATTTCCCCCACTACTGGCTGGTTTAGCAACGGCAAGAGAACGGGAGCAAAGCACTATCTTACAAGTGTATGCTTCTAGTCTCACTGGTGCTGAGTACCTGCTGGGTAAGGCAGCAGCATTTTGGTTGGTGGGTATGGCGGAGGTGTTGATCGTACATGTGGAGGCTTGGCTGTTCTTTGGTATCTGGTTTGTTGGTGACCCCACTCCCATGATTCTGGGTTCAATTCTCTACATCGTCTGTGGTGTCCTCTGGGGAATTTTTCTTGGCTCCAATGCCAATACTCAGAGTGCTGTGATCCAATCCGTTTCCTTCACCGCCTTTTTGCTATCTCTCCAGTTATCTGGTTTTGCCTATCCTGTCTCAAATATTCCAATTGGCATCCGGTGGATTAGCGAAATTATTCCTGCCCGACACTACATACTTCTAACGCGCGATGCCTATGTTCGCGGTGTTGGTTGGATTAGTGGCTGGAGCCCTGTGCTGGCTTTGCTAGTACTAGCAAGCTTTTTTTTCTTCTTAGCTTGGCGCAAATTACAGAAGATGCAGGTGGAAACCTAGATGATAAACTTTCTTGACACAATACTTGGCAGCCGTTTCTGGGCATTATTCCAAAAAGAATTTGCTCAGATATTGCGCAACCGTCAGCTTCTCGTCCAATTGCTGGTGCCACCCACCGTTTTCCTGATCTTATTTGGCATGGCACTCGATCCAAATATTAAGAATCTGAAAGTTGGAATCACTGACTATAGCAATAGCCGGATTTCTCGTGATTTTATTGAAATTTTTTACCAAACAGATGCATTTGTCGTTAGTAGGTACTACGCTAAACAACAAGAGATGACGGCGGATTTGGCAAAGGGCAAACTCAACGTTGGTATTACGATTCCACCAGAATTTTCTCGCGATATTGCCCGTAGGCGCACTGCCCAAGTCCAAGCACTCTTTGATGCAGTTGATGCCAACACGGCGACTACAGCTTCTAGCTATATCAGCCGATTAGTTGAAGACTATAACCAGAGGCAATCTGAGAAAAACTCTTTCAGCCAGTTGTACAGCAGTTCTAGCTCCACCACAGGCAATTTCTCTTCCACAAGTAACTTATCTAATCAAACTTCTGATTCTACGACAGACGATCCCTCTGCTCAAACTGGTTCTTCAACTAGTAACTCTTCCACTCAACAAAACAACTCTAATTTCTCGACTTCTGGCTCTTCAATTAACTTATCTCAGTTGTCGCAGCGCAATCAAGTTGAGCTTGCAACGTCGGTATTCTACAATCCAGGGCTAGATAGTGCTTGGTTCATCGTGCCAGGGACAATTGGAATTTTGCTAACGACAATCGGCTCCCAAGCGGCTGGCTCTTTGCTCGTGCGAGAAAAAGAAGCTGGGACAATCGAACAACTGGTCATGACGCCAGCTTCAACGACCGAGATCCTCCTAGCGAAAATCAGTCCCCTGCTCATCCTGCTCACCTTTGATATGCTAGTTGCTCTGGCAGTAGGCAGGCTCGTCTTTGGGATGCCGTTCCGAGGAAACTTATTTGCACTTCTAGTCATTGCGATTCTTTATTTCTGGGTAGGTATCAGTATTGGTATCTTGATTGCTAGCTACGCCAAAAGCGAACAGCAGTCACAGTTAATGGCCTTCTTTGTTAATCCACCCTTGGTGCTTTTGAGTGGAGCAACGTATCCCATCTCTTCCATGTCTACGTTTGTACAATGGCTTACTTATCTGAACCCTTTGCGCTACTTTGTTGAAGTCTGTCGCGGGATTATCCTTAAAGGGGTTGGATTAGAAGTGCTTTGGTCCCAAGTCTTGATTTTGATGGGGTTTGCTACCGTGCTGATGAGTTTAAGCATTCGTCAATTTCGCCGACAGCTAACCTAGATAGAGAGAATTCAAGTCAAACTCAGCTGAGGAGAGAAGAGCTGTTCTTGAGCTGGGGAGGCAGGTGAGGTACATGCAAGATTTAATACAGCTTTCTTTGGTGGATTTGGTTTGGTCGCTGGGAATGATAGCGATTGCAATTGGTTTATCTGCTTGGGAGAGATTAGGACTAGAGTGGAGTTTAGCGGTTGCTACTGGCAGAACGGTTCTTCAACTACTCGTAGTAGGGTATCTTTTGGCATCCGTCTTCGCCTTGAATAATCCTTGGGCGGTGCTGGGAATTATAGCTGTGATGTTGACTATAGCCGCTGTGGTAGCTCGTAACCGTATTGGTCGGAAGTCTCCACTGCTGCTGCCTCTGATCTGGGGAGCAATTTTGGTCAGTACGGCTCTGACGCTCTCCTACACAACTTTTCTGGTGATTCATCCTCAGAGCTGGTACGAACCACAGTATCTAATTCCCTTGGCTGGAATCATATTAGGGAATGCGATGAACGCAGCAGCGCTTGGGGGCGAACGTCTGGTTAGCACTGTTAATGCTAGCCAGGTGGAAATTGAAACTCACTTGAGTTTGGGCGCTACTCCTCAGCAGGCAGTAGCCCAGTATCGTCAGGATGCAATTAAAGCTGGTCTGATTCCCACTTTGAACCAAATGATGGTGGTGGGTGTTGTGACACTGCCAGGAATCATTACTGGTCAACTCTTAAGCGGGGTCAATCCGCTCGATGCGGCACTGTACCAAATGTTAATCATGTTCATGCTTGCCTTTGCCACCTTGATAACGGTAGTCATTGTCACTAGAGGGCTTTGTCATCAGTTCTTTAGTCAGGCAGCTCAGCTGCGAATGGGGAGATAGGGAGATGGGGGACAAGAGGCAGGGGGTAGGGGAAATGGGGGGGATGAGGAGCTGAGGAGATAGGGAAATGGGGGGATGAGGAGCTGAGGAGATGGGGAGACAATAGATGTAGATTTAGTATGCTCGAGAGCTATGTCTTTGTCTGAACAGGTCGTATTAATCACAGGTGCCTCTACTGGGATTGGTGCTGCGCTAGCACAACTTTTAGCTCAGCGATTCGCAGGAATTCGCTTAGTTCTGGCTGCCCGTAGTGTTGATAAGCTAGAAACCGTTGCTACTCTTTGCCAGAAAGCTGGGGCGGAAGTTTTAGCCTTACCTACCGATCTAGAAAAGCTTGAGCAAGTAGAAGCTTTAGCTAACGCTGCGATTGCACAATTTGGGCGGATTGATGCTTTGGTTAACAATGCTGGCTATGGACAAATGGGACCTGTGGAGTTGATACCATCTCAAGCTGCCCAAAGACAGTTCCAGATCAATCTTTTAGGTCCAATGGCTTTAATCCGAGCTTTAGTGCCGCAGATGCGTGAGGCTGGCGGTGGAAGAATCGTCAATATCAGTTCTCTAGGAGGACGTATGGCGTTTCCCTTTGGCGGTTTGTATAGCGCCTCGAAATTTGCTTTAGAAGCACTGAGTGATGCCCTGCGTATGGAGCTAGCTCCATTCAACATTCAAGTCATTGTGATTGAGCCCGGTCCTGTCAGTACAGAGTTCTTTGACGTTGTAGGTCAAGCGGTTGTAGAAACCGTAGCCACACCAGAAACGACACCATACCGCGCTGCTTTTGCGAAACTCAAAGGGCTAGAGAAACAAACCAGTAGTCGTGCTTGGACGGCTGAGCGAGTTGCGGAGGTGATTGTGAGAGCTTTAAGTGCTCGTCGTCCTCGCCCCCGCTATCTGGCGGCTACTGGTGGTCGCTTCTTGCTGTTTCTGATGACCAAAGTTTTGCCAACATGGGTAGTGGATATCTTTTGGCAGCGCTTCTACGGCATCAATCTTGTGGCCCAAGATTGGCAAAAAGCTCACAAGCAGTAAGAAAAAATACGTATTGTACCGAATGAAAACGCTATTGTTGCAATTAATTGCTTTTCTGCTGACATGGACTTGTTAGAGTACCAAGCTAAGGAATGGTTCCGTGAGATGGGCATCCCAGTTTTGCCATCTCAAAGAATTGACCGTCCCAGCGACCTCAAGGATCTAAAAATTCGCTATCCAGTTGTCCTGAAATCTCAAGTCTATTCAGGTGGACGGGGTCGAGCTGGTGGGGTTAAGTTTGTGGAAAACACCATAGACGCGATCGCCGCTGCTCAGACAATTTTTCATCTGTCAATCTTGGGAGAGTTTCCCAGAGCACTCTTGGCAGAGTCAAAATACAATGCTGAGCGGGAAATCTATCTAGCAGTGGTTTTAGATGCCACTGTTCGCCGACCAATACTTCTAGGTTCCCCTCAGGGAGGCATTGACGCAGATCTCACACTGGAGCAAATGCAGCAGATTGTTGTTGAGCAGGACTTTTCGCCATTCTATGCCCGAAAATTGGCAGTCAACATGGGGTTACAAGGAGTTCTGATTCAGTCGGTTAGCACCATTGTGGAAAAGATGTACCAGTTGTTTGTGCAAAAAGACTTGGATCTGGTGGAAATTAATCCTCTAGGTATCAGCTCCACTGGTGAAGTCATGGCTTTGGATGGTAGGGTGACAGTCAACGATGCTGCGAGCGTTCGCCATCCAGATATTGCTTTAATAGCAGCAACAATGAACAACGGTGCTCGCGCTCGGCAGGCAGATGAAGAGTGGTGGGATGGAGCTTTGGTCATAGAACATCCTGGTAGCTTGGGAATTTTGGGAAATGGGCTGGGGCTCGTGCTGACAACCTTAGATCTTGTTGTCCAAACTGGCATTGAGGCAGCTACTTGTCTGAATTTGGGGCATGGAGGCAACTTAGCTACATCACCAGCTAACTTTTGCAC
>JAFASY010000217.1 GCA_019244235.1 Chroococcidiopsidaceae cyanobacterium CP_BM_ER_R8_30 | reverse complement strand
ATACCTACCTGTATATCACTGTTAAGATTTGTTACTGGCGACTGAAGTCGCGCCAGTTGGCTTTCCCCATGACTAGAAGTCAGGGGCTTGCGCCAACGTTTTCTCGGTTAACACAAGAATGAATACGGGAGAAAGGCAGAAAGCTTTATCTTGTAGGTGTTCTAGCCAAGCGCATAAGCTTTTCCTGTTTTAGCACGATGACCTCCAAATAGCTTAGCTCTCTAGTAATCGTTGCACTGATACGACAATGTCGGGAAACGCCATTGGACGGATTTCACCAGTTGTGACGGACAATTCTAAGGCATAGTTACCATCAATGGGTTCGCGAAACAGGTTGAGCTGCCTATGCTTTAAGTCCACAACCCAATATTCCTGAATCATTGCGGCTGCGTAAGCCTTGCGCTTAGCATCCAGATCCTTACTCAGACTAGTGTTAGCATATTCTATCAGCCAAAAAATATTTTCAGGATAGGGATGACGGGTGCGGTAGAGAGTGCGGAGGGGCTGCACAATTGCCAAATCTGGCTCTGGCTCAGAACCACTGTCGGGTATTGTAATCGGTTTGGCATCGCGCACAAGGGCACGGTTGCCCAATAATTCTCTCAAGTAGTCGGCTGTATCGGTACTCTGCTGAGCGTGTTCTGGACCCTCAGGGGGCATTTCAAGAATTTCTCCATTCAATAGCTCAACGTGACGACCCTCTAGAAGATTGACTTCGATCATGCGGTGGTAATCTTCTAGCGTCCATTTGGTAGAGGATGTCATAGTGTTTTTAGCTCATCCAGAGAACAAAGTAGGCGCAGCTTTTCAAGATCTGCTAAATCTATTTTGTCCCAAGGTACTCGATATCCAATGGGAGTTCGCCGCGCTCTCAGTAGAGGCAAAATTACCTGACCAACCCTCCAAGCTGATAACCGTTTTAATATAGCTGCAGGTCCAAGCTGATATTCCAAAATCACCCATTCATCGCCTTGCTGTTCGGCGTACACTTCTTGGATCAATCCGATAGTTTTGCCAGTTGAGTCCTGTACAGGCTTACCTAGCAGCAGTTCCAACTGAATTTCTTGTGTCACGAAGATGCTCCTGGAATCCGACTAATAATTTGCTCTCGCAGCCATTTTTCCCAGGCTAGCGCTGGCGTTGCTTCGGCTTCGAGATCGACTACTACATCAACACCACCAATACCAAAATCGCTAACTTGTGACCACGGAATTCGAAATGTCTCACCCCGCCTCGCACCCCACTTACTTTGTAATGCGGCTATCCAGTGTTCAAATCGAGGGTGCAGCCGTCGGGCAAGTGCTGGCATGCCAACTTCAATGTACGTTAGCCGTGGTGGTTGTCCGTCACGTAACTCAACCACAATCCCGTCAACTCTACCCATTTTTTTCTGATTGCGGTCAACTAGTTGATGGTCGAGTACATCCCGAATAACATCCATATTCATCCCCCTGCAATTAATTCTAACGGGATGGAAAAGATTGCTAGAACAAAGGCAAGGGCGATTGTGAAGATGACAACACTGTTACTGATCCAGCCATTGCGATACTTACCAACATAGCGCTCATCATTCATCAAAATTAGGAAAGGAAAGATTTCGAGTGGTAAGATGACTGCCGTGAGTGCCATTGAGAACAGGGTCAGTTTTAAGGGATCGAGACCAATTACCATGAGTAGTGAGGCGAGAAAAACGAACACAGTGTAAACCAGACTAAAGCGTGCAGCTTCCTTTGGGCGTACACTTGCGCCCCAGTTCCAGCCAAACACTTGAGACACAATGTAAGCAGTGTCGAGGCAAATTTCTAGTGCTGCGCCCAAGCAGGCAATGCCCAGTGTGGCAGCAAACAGCAAAAAGCCCCAGTAGCCTAAAGGTTGTGTCAGCATGAGTGCTGCTTGTTGGTAGCTATCGACCTGGATACCCTTGGGCTGGAGGACAAGTGCTGCCACAATCAGTACACAGAGCGATACAACACTACCAAAACTCATACCTACAGCAGCAACGCCACGATTGACGCCGATGTATCCTTCATCCCACTTGTCTTCCCTTCCTCCTGATGAGTAGAAATAGAAGAGATATGGACTAATTACTGCACCCAAAATACTGACGGCGATGAATAGGTAATGTGCAGTATCCTGCTGCGGCAAAGTTGGTAACAGCCCTGCACCAAGCTTAGTCAGCGACGGATGCAGCTTGAAGGTAGCAATAACAAACACAAGTGAGACGAGTCCCAAGAAAGCAACGCCATTTTCAATCAAGCCAAAAGTTCCTTTCCAGATAAGTAACCAGATGCAGAATGCCACAGGTAAAGCCCACCACTGAAAGTCAACTCCTGTTACCAGTTGGAGTGCAATACAGATGCCGCCAATTTCAGATGCCAGTACCAAAAAATCGATCCCGATTTCAGCACATAGTAAGATGAATTGAAATCTGAATCCAAAATGCTCTCGCACTGCATCCATTAAAGTATGCTTGCTGACGGCTGCGATTCGCCCTGCCATTTCAACTAGGAAGATGACGCAGATTGTACCAAGAATGAGAGCCCAAAGCAGATGAAAGCCGAACATCGAGCCTGCCTCTGCCGATGTAGCGATCGCGCCGACATCCAGAAAGCCACCGATACTCGTCAAGATACCGAGGGCGATTTGCAAGATTTTCTTCATTAGCGCCCACCTACAGTTTTAGCAGGTGTGCTAAGCGTTTGTGCTTGGGTTGATAATTGTTTTAGATGTTGAGACATGGCAGTATAGTCTTTCTGGTCCACTGTCATCAACATCTAGCTGACGATGGATTCGTTCTATTGCCCACCTACAGTCTTAGCAAGTGTGCTAAGAGCTTGTTTCTGAGTTGATAGCTGTTTTAGATGTTGAGACATGGTAGTGTAGTTTTTCTGTTTTACTGCCTGTGCCATCTGGCTCACATTTGATTCCAACAGCCGTAGTTGCTCTAGGATGGGATGAAGCCTTGTCGAATTTGTTGATGAGTTTGCGAGTGTATCTGTTTCCTTGTGAAGTTTTTGCTGGGCTTGAGAGAGTGTTTGTTGAGCATAGACAGTCGGCACGTTACCTTGACTCCAGGCACTACCAGCCATCTGGGCTGTTGCTACCCAGGATGTTATGGTTTCTAACTCCTGGGACTCGTCAGCAGAGGATTTGCTGCTACACGCATTTAATAAGAGCAACAATGCTAGGCTTGCCAGTGAGAGCGATCGCATAGTTAAATCTACTTTCCAAACACCATGAAATACTGCTGAGGTAAAAAACGCTTAGTCTCTAGCCATTGCAAACCCACTGCCTGCATTTCCCAGCGCACTTGCTTCTGGGTCATCTTATGAAGAGCTTTAATGGGAATGAAAGGATTTTCACCCCGGTACTCAACTAGAACCACTCTTCCATCCGGTTTAAGACTCCGAACAATCGCTTCCATCATCTCTTTGGGGTAAGAAAACTCGTGATAGGCATCTACCATTAATGCTAAATCAATACTTGATGTTGCCAAATGAGGATCGGTAACGCTTCCTAAAACAGCCTCAACGTTGGTAATATATGGTTTCAGACGCAGCCACCGCATTTGCAATTTGCGTCCTGCCAGGAGGATTGAGCATTAGCCCCCATAGAATGGCAAGGACAGTAACTACTAAACCAATTTGATACATAAACAGTTATTTCAAAAAGGCAGCGATTTGGGCAAACACACTCTCACGTTCTCTATCCAGCAAAATAATGTGATCTGATTCTTGCAGCCAATGCAACCTCTTCGTCCGAGAACCTAACTGCCGATAAATAAAACTTGCCCCTGCCGGGTCAACCACTGTATCCTTTAGTGACTGAACAATCAGAGTTGGTACATCAATTTTTGGTATAAGTGGCTTGACAATGTTAATTAGCTCAATCGCACTTTTAACAGATATTAAGTTAAATGTTTTAAAGAATGCAACTTCTTCAGCTAGCTGTCGCATCGCTTTATCTCGAATTGGCAACCGTAGACGAGGTAAGCTATCAATCATCTGACCGAAAATAGAAGATAGATATATCTCTGGTCGAAATAAGTAATACCATTCATGCTTAACTGCTAGAAATGGGGATAGTAAAACCAGCTTCTGTATAGGATTACTAGCTGCTAAGTATAAACCTAAAGGACAGCCAGTGGAAAAGCCAACGACAGAAACAGCAGCATATTTTTGCGTTAGTTTTTGATAAACTTCAATAATATAAGCATACCATTGTTGCCAAGTGGAAGCAGGCATTTTTGAGACTGGTTGATCGTGACCAGGATAGTTTATTCCTTGGACGTCTAAACCTTGTTGGTGAAGATATTCACCGAGTAATTGCATCTCATACACCCCGCCACCTAATCCATGTAGGAGCAAACAAGCTTGGTCATTAGTGACTGACTTTTCTAATATAAACGGCGTGTTACTCAGCTTCAGCATGCTTTGTCCTCGTATCTTGTACCATGCTAGCTACGACTTTAGACTACAATGTCTTCGCGGGTGTCCCCACCCCGCCTTCGGCTGAGGAGGGTGCTTCGCGGCGACGATTGCGGAGCGGAGTCGCCAACTAGTCTTGAGGCGCATCCTGGGACTTTATGTACTCTTTTAGTTTCTCTATAGGCGCTCCACCGGAAGACGCTACTACGTCATGCTTAAGTGCTGTCGTCAGAAGCCTACACTCCCGCTCATGGGTAATATAGGTAGTTCTCTCCAAGGCGACAGCCTCAGTCCGGGTTGCTATGGGTTGTACGTCAACGTGATGGGGAACTGTTGAAGTTGGGCAACAGTTTGATTTTTGCTAGTTACAACTGTCTGTTTTGCACCTGCCTACAAAGACCGCCCAACAATTCTATGCCAGATGAACACAGCAATTATTGCCCCAATCACTGACACTATTATTCCTGGAATGCTGAGTGTAGCAGAGGTTAGTACCAACCGACCTGTAGATAGAAAAGTTGCAATAATTCCACCAACAAAGGCACCAACAATTCCCAGGATCAAAGTACCAAGCAATCCACCACCCCTTGCTCCTGGGTCAATGGCTTTAGCAATTGCACCCGCAATCAGACCTAATATTATCCAAGCAATAATATTCATGGTTTAGGTTAATAACTATTCCAGCAGAACATTTTATACAAACTACCACAAAACGGCTTTTAAATCTAGAGAAAAAACTTCTGCTTAGTTAAGTCAAGTTTGATCCTTTTTCCCCGGCTCCTCTCAAATCACAAGGGTAGTAAGCTGTGATCGCTGCCTCCTGTTCGCTCCACAAAGTATAGCGACGAAACGCTCTCTCACTCTGATGCCAGGTCAAACGCTTAGCATGACTTGGATCAAGCCCTTGCAGGAGCAGATTTGTCGCGTAGCAGGGAATCACTTTGCTGAGTAGGCATTAAGAACTACCTTAGATTCCGTTTCATTTGATAAAATTATAGTGTCAAATGAAAGAGAATGTCATGGTTAGTATAGGAAAATACTTACAAATTGAGAAGTATGGTCAGAAGCCTTAAAGCTAGGTTAACAAGCTCTAACTTAATCGCTTCCTCCCCAATCTCCGCCTGCTTTCTCGACTTCAAGAGGGGGCTGAAAACGTTAAAGCTCAATACCTATTGTTGTTTTTTTGGGAAACACGGGGATGTTCTGATCTAGCTCTAGAAATGTCTGTAAAAGTACATTCGCTCCTTGAGTGCATTGCTCTGGAGATGTGTATTCATCTTCTGCATGGCTGACTCCGGCATCGCTAGGAACAAAAATCATTCCCATGTCAGTAAAGCGACCAATTTCTTGAGCATCGTGTCCAGCACGACTAGGTAGGTGGCAGTAGCTTAAGCCTAACTGCTGGCAAACTAAGGCGATTGTCTCCTGGATCTTTGGCTCTGCTAAAGTGGGCAACACATGCAAAGCCTGAGTCATGACAATTTCTGTTTGGGTAGCAGCAGCAATCTCTGCAAACTGCCGTCTCATCTGTTTAACTAAATCATCCAAATGAGTCTGAGACAAGTCGCGTAGGTCGATTTTCAACTCAACCCTTCCAGGTACGATATTCACTGCATTAGGTACCACATTCAAGAAGCCCACAGTTGCCACCTGTTCGCCCGGAGTCTGGATTGCCAATTCGTTCACAACCAATACCACTTGTGAGGCAGCCACCAATGCATCTTTTCTAAGATGCATTGGTGTTGTTCCGGCATGGTTAGGACGACCTGTCACAGTAACTGCCATGCGATACTGTCCCACGATGCCCTTAACAACGCCAATCTGGTCCCCGGTACTTTCTAATACACCCCCTTGCTCCACATGCAGTTCTACGAAAGCAGCGATTTCAGAGCGTTGGCGTCGAGCGGTTTCCAGTTTTGACCAATCACCGCCAATCCTTTGTAAACATGCTTGAATTGAGGTGCCATCACTGCGACGATAGTATTCTGGATCGTTGACAATATTGCCTGCCATGGCTTTACAGCCAATTACGCTACACTCTTCGTCAGTAAACACAATCACTTCAACAGGATGAGCTAATCGGATAGCGTTTTCTTTAAGCACTCGAACGACTTCAATGCCTGCCAGTACCCCCAGTACCCCATCGTATCGACCAGCCACTGCCACGGTATCGATATGAGAACCAGTAGAAAGCGCACCTGCTCCCTCTTTCTGCCCGGCATATGTGCCAATAATGTTTCCAGCAGCATCAATACGAACCGTCATTCCTGCTTCAACCATCCAGGACTGGACAAGTTGTCGGGCTAGTACGTCTTCAGGAGAGAAAGCCAGCCGACTTACTCCCCCCCCAGGTAATTTGCCAATTTCAGCTAATTGGCTAATGCTGCGATTAAGGCGATCTCCATTGACCTGAAGCATTGAAATCACTGCCATAATGAAACCTCCTTAACCCTAGTTGTCAAATTGCTACGGCGATACCTATTCACTTACCAGCTCAGCCAGGCGAAAACGGGCAATCTGAGCAATTTCTGTGAGAGCCTGTTCCGTTTCTACATCAATGGGATTTTCTAAGCGGTACTCAAAGGATTCGAGAATACTATCTTTTGTATGCTGTTTAACAGCGATGATGAAAGGAAAGCCAAATTTGTCCTTATATGCCCGATTAAGAGCTTGAAAGCGGTTATACTCTTCAAAACTTAGCTGTGCCAGACCTGCCCCTGCCTGCTCTTTAACGGAAGCTTCTGCCATTGTTGCCTTACTACCCAGTTCGGGATGCGCCTGAATGAGTTTTAGTTGCTCATCCCGACTCGCAGATTTAACCACATCAACCATACATTGATGCAACTTTGCTACATTTGTAAATGGGCGTTGATTCCAGACACGGTAGGCAATATCTGGCGTGTTTTCAAACACTGTACCTAACGTATTGACGAACTCCTCGCGGCTCATTTTGTTTAGTTCTGTGATAGAATAAGGCATATCTAATAATGAATATATAGGTTTAAGTGTATACTGTATACAGTATATTTGTATTGCTAAGTTTTCAGTATTTATTTATACCATTTGGAATAGAAACGAAAGTAGATGTAGCAAGGATTGGAATGAGAGGAATTGCCTAACAGCACCCTTTCAACGCCCTACAAGCTTCACTAATCCAACTCCAGTAAAGAAAAGCCCCAATACGGCACCAGCCAAAAGGCTTTGAGTCAAGGGATCTGTAGAGGGGGTTAAAATTGCTCCTAAAACCGCCGCTCCTAGAATCACGTAGCGCCAACTAGAAAGCATCTGACCTGAAGAGACAATTCCTAACAAGCCAAGCAAAACCTGAATGATGGGAATCTGGAATGCTAACCCGGTACTGAACAACAGCAGCAAGACAAATTCAAAATAGCGGTCTATCGACCACAACTGCTCCACCACTCCTGCCCCATAGTTAACGAAGAAATTGAGAGCAGCAGGAATGAGAAGTAAGTATGCAAATACCAAGCCCGCCAGAAACAGAACACTAGACCCTAAAACCACTGGTCCCAGCAATCGACGTTCACGACGAGTTAGTCCTGGTAAGACAAACAAAATAATTTGGTAGAGGACGAACGGACTAGCAACCAGCAAGCCACTATAACCCGCCACTTTGAGGGAGACAAAAAAGTATTCTCCTGGTGCCAGCTGGAGAAACTTGACACCTTGGGCTGGAACTTCCAACAGTTGGACAATGGGTTTAACTGCTATGAAGCAACCAATGATGCCTAGTACCACAGCAATCAGTGTATAGAAAATCCGCTGTCGTAACTCCTCTAGGTGTTCAAACAGGGTCATCTCAACCTCATTGGGCAACTCGTCAAGATTTTCATCTCTAGAGTCGCGTTTTCCTGCCTCAGTCTGTTTTAGATCAGTGGTTGAACTTGCTGTGGGCATAGTGTCTAAGTCAGAAGGCGGAGTCATGGCTCAACTTCGATGCAAGGTGTATTGTTTCATTTTATTGGGTTTAGAGTGAAACCCACATTGACTCAACCTGAAGCACGGCAATGAACGCTACAGCCATGCAGCAGCTAAAATTTGTGGGTTGCGTCATTTGCCGCTTGTTGAGCCGAATCTGGAGTTTCGAGGTTGACAACAATTGGCTCCTGTGAATTCCGCACAATTACCCAGCTTGAGGACGTGTCAGGCGAAGGGTTAATTTCTTGGTGTAGCACAAACGGCGGTACAAAAATGAAATCTCCAGGTTCAACATCTTGTTCAAACTCCATGTTGTCACCCCAGCGCAATCGCCCTTGACCAGACACTACATAGATGATGGTCTCAAGTTCGCCATGGTGGTGGATAGCACTAACTGTATTCGGCTCGACAACCGTGACTCCACCCCACAATCCTTCTGAACCAGCTAGTTCGCGGGAAATAGCAGCCATACGTAACATTCCGGGTGTCTGAGGCGTATTGGAGTCAAACTGATGCGGTTTAACAATTCGCACCCCAGCTCTAGACAAGTTGGAAGATTTTCCTGCAAGGTCACTCATGACTGTCTCCTAAAACTGCCTTCACTCTATAGCGATCACACCGCTCCCAACAGAGGTTTGAAAGCAGCAGATGTCATGTATCACCTCCGCTATGAGAAGCAAAGGAACCAGACCTCTTAGCTACAACGGAAGACTCCCACATCAGCAGGGCTTCCTTGCGAGACAGACCCCCGCTATATCCTGTAAGTTTGCCACTTGCTCCAATAACTCGATGGCACGGGACGATAATTGATATCGGGTTGCGCCCGTTAGCCAAGCCCACCGCACGCACGCCTTTCGGATTGCCAATACGCAGGGCTAGTTCTTTATAAGAGAGCGTACTGCCATAAGGAATTTTTTGCAGCTCCTCCCAAACCTGCTTTTGGAACTCTGTGCCTTGTGCGCTCAGAGGTAGGCGGAACTCGGTTAAGGTGCCGTCAAAGTAAGCCAAGAGCTGTGCTTTTGCCTCGATAAACACAGCTAAGTCGTCAACGTTTTGCTGCCAGTCTGGTCCTATCTCTGGTCCGTGCTTGTGTGCAATCATGTAAAGACCAGTCAGAGCCTCACCGTTGGAGGTCAGCAAGAGTAGCCCAATTGGACTCTCGAAGTAGGTATAGCAGGTCGTCATAGTGTTTCTAACGATTGCCAAAGGTGGATTGCTGCATAGGAACGCCAAGGCCTCCAAGATTCAGCAAGCTGAAGTACCCGTTTGGGGTTATTTTCATTAAGTGCTTTGCAGATGCCAAGATCGGTGTGTGGGAAGGCATCGGGCCAAGAAAGAGCGCGCATGGCTATATATTGTGCTGTCCATTCACCAATGCCTGGCAGTTCTTTAAGCCTTGCTATGGTCTGTTGGACGTCGGCTCCCGGTTCAAGCACGAGCCTCCCCTCGGCAACAGCTCTAGCAAGTGCCAAGATTGAGTTTGCTCGCACTTGAGGAATGCCAATCGAGACGAGTGCTTCTGGTTCGGCTGTTGCGACATGCTCTACAACAGGTGGTAAATGTGTCAGTTGGGTAAATGGTGTTTCGATTGGTTCACCAAACAGGGTGACAAACCTTCCGGCTAGCGTAGTTGCTACCTTGACACTCACCCGCTGTCCAAGAATTGCCCGGACGGCTAACTCAAAGCCGTCGAAGGCACCTGGAACTCGCAAACCAGGATGTGCTGTGGCAAGGGAACCAAGGTGGGCAGCAATCTGCTGTGGTGCGGCAGCCAGGTCAAACAGACGCTTGACACGGGCAAGCATCGGCAGTAGCACTGAGGCAAGTGAGGCAGAGAGTTCTACTCGCAATGCGTGCTTTCGCTTTGACGGCTCGACAGCAACCCAGCCGCGATGTTGCTTCCAGGTGACTGTTCGCAGATAGCGATTGCCGTCAACCACCTCAACACCGCGATAGATGCGCTTGCCCAAGAAGCTGAGTATTTCACCCCAATCGAGTGGTGGACGATACGCCACTTCACACAACAGTGTCTCTTGTGGCAACTCAGGTATCCGTGCCCGTCGTAGAGCCGTGGGATGCAATCGGTAGCGCTCTTTGAACAGAGCGTTGAACCGTCGCAAGCTAGAAAATCCACTGGCGAATGCAACCTCGGTCACGGGAAGGGCTGTGTCTGTAAGCAAACGCTTGGCAAGGAGCAAGCGTTGCGTCTGTACCAATGCAATTGGTGAGACACCGAACTCGCTCTTAATCGCACGGCGTAGGTGGCGATCGCTGATCCCCATTTCATTGGCTAGTTCGTTGATGCTCATCTCAGTCAGGATACCGTCTTCAATGCGATTAAAGGCGACAGCAGCAAGACGGCTGACAGCATCGATGCGAGCATTTCCCGGCGCAAGTTCTGGTCGGCAGAGCAGACAAGGACGAAATCCGGCCTGCTCTGCTGCTGCGGCACTAGGATAGAATGTGCAACTCTCCCGGCGGGGTCTTTTTGCCGTACAGACTGTGCGGCAATAGATTTTTGTTGTTGAGATGCCAACGAAGAAGACACCATCAAAGCGGGCATCACGAGTAAGAATGGCTTGGTAACAAATATCGGCTTCTAGAATCATGTCCTTTTTATAGCAAGGTCGAGCTGCTCATTCTCGCCGTTATCGGACATAGAAGCAAAATCGTGAATGAGGTTTTATAAAAACCTTTCAATAAAGATTTCATCTACATATATTCCTTTGATCTTAGCTTGTCTTTTCGCCGTTCCCACAATTTGAAAACCTTGGTATAGGTAGGTAGCTAACGCCGCTCTGTTATCTGCACAAATAAATGTAAACAGCTTTTCGTATGTCTTGGCAACGAGCAGCTTCAAACATAGCTTTGAACAGAATTTTACTAATACCTTTTCGTCTGTAGGCGAGGTCTACATAAGTTCCTAGCACTCCTACATGGGCGAAGGCACGCGTGTAAGTAGCAAACGGTTCCATACAAGGTGTACAACGAACCACTCGTGGGGAACTTAGCTGCCATCAGGATGATTTGATGCGCCACCAGCAGAGCCACCCCAAAACCAATGATGTAGCATAACGGCATCGCTGCACCCACGACTCCCGCTTGCGGAATGGTGTTAAAAAAGATGGCACCCACCGGAGACATCGCGGCGATCACCATGACAACAGCATGGCGTAATTGCAGGATGTTGGGTTGCAGTTTTGGAGATTGCTCTTGTGAATTTGTCGCAGGTGTCATACATGAAGTGTGGTTGATGGGATTACTGATTCTGCCTAACATCTATATACAACGTTCGCTAGCTTAAATTTTCCGGGTTAAATTTTGCCAGAGTTGGTATTGACCAATACCATCAAAGAAAATGCTTTCCGTGCAACTGAGTGAAATCTGAGTGCGCCCATGACCCCATCTCAACACCTGCTGGAATTCAACCAGAACTTACAGCGCCACGTGGCTCAATTAGAGCAAGAAAATCAGCAGCTCCAGACGGAACTTGTCCGACTGCGGCAGGAGCAGGAACGACTGCAAAAATCCGAAGCGCGGTATCGGCAGTGTTTTAAAAACTCTCCAATTAGTACAGTTTTTATTACAAACGATGGTCGTCTTATCGAAGCAAATCTAGCATTTGAGCGGAAGTATGGCTGGACAATTGAACAATTAAAGAGCATTGGCTTCAACATCTTTACTGATTTGCAACTGCGGGAAAATGGTACACTCCCCTACATGGAATGGGCGCTCGCTGGAGAGACGGCGATCGAACCTCCTACCAACTTTTATAACCCCAGCAAGTTACTTGACAATGTGGGTTCGTATACACCTGGACAAGGACACTATTTTCCCATTTGGAATGACGCAGGAGCAGTCGAAGAAATTGTGGAAATGTCTCCGGTTGTCACTCAGTTGCTGGAGGCACAAGCAGAACTTCTACAAGAAAAGGAGCGCGCCGCTACTGAACGCTCCCAACTCCTCAGCAGTGTTGCCGAAGTTGCCAATTTGTTACTCCGATCGCCCGATTACACTTTGGTGCTGCCCGAAGTCGTGCGGCTTTTGGGTGAAGCGGTAGGGAGCGATCGGTGTAGTCTTTCACAAATACAGCTTGATCCAGCGTCTGGGAAACATATGGTTTGGGTGTCGGCAGAATGGTGTCAGCCAGGAGTCCTAACGACGATAGAGTGTACACCTGATTTAGAACTAGGCATGTCCGAGGATGCATTTGCCGACTTGGCTGCTCAGATTTTGGGTGGAGAGATTGCTAATATTTTGGTCGCTGATTTACAACCCCCTGTTCGTGATGTGTTTGTCGGGCAAGGCAACACTTCAATGCTACTTGTTCCCATAATGATGCAGCAGGGCTGTTGGGGCTTGATTAGTTTTGATAACTGTGGAGAGCCTCGATTGTTCGATGAAGCCGAAATTGCGATTCTGAAAATTGCGGCGGATAGCATTGCTGCTGCTATTGAACGATGGGGAAAAGATGACGAACTCAGGCACTCGGAAGCGTTATATCGCTCCCTGTTTGAAATCAGCCATGAAGGCATTTATCGTTGGCAACTCGCTCAACCCGTTTCTCTGAATCTACCGATTAATCAACAAGTCGATTTAGTTTATCGCCATATGTATGTAGCTCAGGCAAATGATGCCTTTGCTTCTATTTACGGGCTAGCTCAAGGAGAAGATATTGTGGGTCTCCGCCTGTCAGAAGCTCATGCTGAAGGGCTAGAGAAAAATCTAACCTTTGTTCGGACTGTGATTCAAAATGGGTATCGAATTCGTAATGCCGAATCCGAAGAAATCGATGTCAATCGGCAAAAACGCTATTTCCTTAACAGTGTCATTAGCTTCACCGAAAATGAACAGGTTACTGGGGGCTGGGGCACGCAAATTGAAATTACTGAACTGCGAGAGGCACAGCAAGCCTTACTAGCAGCGGAACAAGCACGGGCGGAATTGCTCAAGACGATGACAACGATCGCCAACCGTCTGTTACGCGCCAGCGACTACGGGCTGGTTCTACCCGATGTCTTGCAACTCTTAGGTGAAGCTGCCAGAGCCGACCGCTGTAGCTTAGCGCAAAACATTACCGCTCCGGTTTCGGGGAAATCTGCGGTGCGAATGAATGCTGAGTGGTGCCGACCTGGCATTCAGGCATCGGTGACTCACACACCTGAGTTAGAGTCCGCTCTGTTGTGGGAGGACTTTGCCGAGTTGTACGAGCGCTTAATTCAAGGCGAGACGGTGCAGTTTTTCGGTACTGACCTATGTGCATCGCTGCGCGAGTTGTTTGATTCCCAGGGCAACAAGGCAATGCTCATGGTACCAATCATGGTGCAAGGTGAGTTTTGGGGAGTATTCGGCTTTGATTATTGCCATGAAGTACGGCAATTTGAAGAGTTAGACCAATCAATCTTCGCGATCGCGGTCGATAGTATTGCTGCCGCGATTGAGCGTCAGCAACAAGAAGAAGCCTTGTTGAAGGCAGAACAGGCAAAACAAGCGGCGATCGCTCGTGAGCAAGAAAAAGCGGCACAGCATCGGGCGGAACAATTCGCTAGAGCAAACCAAGTCTTGCAGCGAACCGTTGCCCAACTGGTCGGTCAAGATGACCTCAACCAGTTTCTCACCCATGTGCTGCTAGAAGCGGCACAGGAGGCTGAAGCGGCGAATGCATCAATCTTTCTGTACGATTCCCAATCCAATACGCTGAAGATGCATCAGACAGTCCAAGATGGGCAAGTCGTCAATCTTGACACCGATTCCCGCTTCGCGCTTTGGCAAACACCCATTCCAGCAGACATCAGCCCCGCTTGGAAGCAAATTACCCAATCTTTCGTCATATGGATTGACACCAATCAGGCTCAGGCAGGTGCTTGGGATTTTTCCATCTCGTGGCATCTCCAGATGGGACACCAAAGTGTCTTATGTGTACCTTTGTTGCTAGGACACGAGCCGCTTGGATTTCTGGGGTTATGCTTCCGTGACCCGATTCATCCCGGTGCAGAACCAATTGAACTTGTGCAAACGCTGGCGCATCAAGCAACGCTTGCTCTACAACTGACTCGACTGGCAGAGGAGGCAAAACAAGCAGCGATCATCCGCGAAAAAGAACAAGCTGCTCAAGCACGAGCAACAGAACAGGCAAAAATCAACACTGCCCTCAAGCAAATGGTAAGTGCGCTCTCCACTGCAACAGATCTCAATCAATTCCTAGGATATATGCTGCGGGTTATCGCTGAGCAGTTTGATGCCCCTGTAACAGAATATTGGGTTCATCCAGACGGAGAACGTGCTTACCTTAAGCTTTCTTGCTACCAAGGACAGATGCTGACTGCCGATGAGCAACCTGGACATCCCGGTCGGCTCGGCTATCAGATTCCGCAGGAAATGATTCATCAAGAGCGTTTGAATGACCGTCAACATCACTTTATTGTTGAAGACCTCAGAACCGATCCAGTCCATAACGCCATTTCTGCTCAAATCGGTATTGATATTGGAGAATGGCGCTACAGGATGCGAGGTGTGAGTAAGCTGCTCAATATTCCGCTAAGGATTGCAGAAGAAACGATAGGGGCATTGTTGATCTTCGTTCCGAGCGATCGACAATTCACCACTCAACAAATTGAACTTGGCTACGCCCTCGCTCAACAAATATCTTTAGCGATTCGACTCTCCCAACTAGCAGAACAGGCGAAACAATCCGCGATCATCCGTGAACAAGAAAAAGCAGCTCAATTACAAGTTGCAGAATTGGCAAAAGCTAACGATGTCTTGAAAAGCACGCTTGATACTCTTGCCACTGAGCCAGACTTAGATTGCTTTTTGCGGCATATCTTGAGCGTGATTGCCCAGCAGATGAATGCGCCTGCTTGTCTCTTATGGTTGTTTGATGAATTACTGCAAACGGCAACCCTGCATTTAAGCTACACTGACGGTCAAGTCAATTTTCCCGCCCGCTTCAATGCTGACCGAGCTCAGCCGCTCTGCTTGCATAGTCAGAGCTGGGTCTTTCGCACTGACCAACGGCAGCCGTATTTGATTGAGGTGGCAAACCCACCTTTTACCAGAGCAAGTTGTGCTTATCTAACCCGCTCAGGTGTCAAAGCCATTCTCGTCGTCCCTTTGTGGCTCGGCGACCAACTCATCGGCTCATTTGGCGTGCGTCTGCCTCAAGTCAGAGACTTGGCACCGAGTGAGCTAGAACTGGTGCAAGCGCTAGGGCATCAAGCCACATTAGCCCTCCAACTGATGCAACTCACAGAGCAAGCAAGTCACTCTGCCGTGCTAGAAGAACGCAACCGTATGGCACGCGAGATCCATGACGTTCTTGCCCAAGCATTTACTGGCGTAGTGGTTCAACTCGAAGCCGCCAAGATGATCGTCCCTCAAGATGCACCCGTAAAGCCGCTCTTTGCTCAAGCACAAGATTTGGCACGGGCTGGGTTAGTCGAAGCCCGGCGCTCGGTTTGGTCATTGCGCCCTCAAGCACTAGAGAATACCAACCTGCGGAGTGCGCTAGAACAGTTAGTGCAAACCCTGACTCATAACACCTCAGTGCAAATTCAATTACAGATTCAGGGAGTAGACGATGCGCTCGCGCCCGAGGTGGAAACTCATTTATTGCGCATTGCTCAAGAAGCCCTGACTAATGCCCTGACTCATGCTCAAGCCAGCACAATTGTGATTGAATTGACGTTTGGCACTCAAGCAGTCGAGTTGTGCGTGCGCGATGATGGTCAGGGATTTGAGCCAACGGCAGTTCGAGGACAAGGCTTTGGGCTAGTGAGTATGCAAGAGCGGGCTGTCTGTATCAACGGAGAATTTATCCTCACCAGCCAACCTGGTTGTGGAACAATAGTTCTGATTACCGTGCCACTGTCTCCTCAAAGCCAAGCTCCAACTCGGAGGTCGTGATGCCGAATCCTCCAATCCGCGTTCTGATTGCTGATGACCATCCGGTCGTGCGGACAGGACTTGCAGCCATCCTGGAAATTCGACCCGAGGAAAACATGACAGTGATCGGGCAAGCCAGCAATGGTCGAGAAGCCATCGACTTGTTCGCTCAACTGCAGCCGGATGTCGCCTTGATCGATTTAAAAATGCCAGAGATAGATGGGGTAGAAGCAATCGTCGCCATTCGCCAACAATTTCCCACGGCACGGTTGGTAATTTTGACAACTTATGACAGTGAAGAAGATATTTATCGCGGACTCCATGCCGGGGCGAAAGCCTATTTGCTCAAAGATGCGCCGCATCAGGACTTGCTCAACTGTGTCCGGGCGGTTTACGCTGGAGAGTCCTTCATTCCGCCCCAAATCAGCGCCAAGTTCTTTCAACGCTTGAACTTGCCTACTTTGACTGAACGAGAATGCGAAGTCGTGCGCTTGATCGCAACAGGTCGAACGAATCAAGGAATTGCAGCGGTCTTGGGAATCAGCGAAGGTACAGTTAAGTTTCACGTCAATAACATTCTTTCCAAGTTGCAGGTGAGCGATCGGACTGAAGCCGTTATCTTAGCCCTGAAGCGCGGCATCATCACCTTGTAAAAGTTTCGCCCGTAGCAGCAGACAGCAGTAGCACAAAGTTGGCTTGTTGCTGCTCAAAGCTCGCTTTGAATGGCTCACCTAACCAAAAGTTAGGGTCGAGACCCTATCGACTTATGGTAGTTAAAATCTGGCAGTCAGTTCAGTGGCAAGACTGAGAGAAAGACTAGCGACAAAGCCAAGCAAAATTCCTACAGTAAGCGTATGAATTTAAGAGTTACAGATTCAGTATCAGCTTGACAAGCAATTGTGCTTCGGGTTTCGACACTTTCCACTGACACAGCTTCACGCTCAAGCACTGGAGTGCTGCCGAAGCTCCCGAGGTTGCGACCGATCAAGGCAAGTTTTGGCAAATGCACAACATGCTCTTTGAACACCAGCAAGCCTTAGATGATAGCTCACTTGTGGAATACGCACTCAATCTCAGTCATCAACATGCCTCGATTCTTGGCGCTTTCTGCGTAATCGCCTTGGAACACCCGGAGAAGTGGCTTGGTCGCGAGGTTGACCTAGCGGGAGATGAATTAACTATGCTACAGGTTGCCCAAACGTTTAGCCGCGTCATTGGTCGGCAAGTTGACTACATCAGATGCCGTGGGATCAGTTCCAGCAAGCCATGGGCGAAGAAATCACGGTTATGAATAAGTGGTTCAACAACGTGGGTTATGAAGCTGATATTGCCGCACTACGCCAGGAATACCCAGAGCTTACCACTTTTGAGGATTACCTCCGCCGCCATGGCTGGTCAGGTGCTAAGCCGAACACAGCGGCTTGATGCCAACTAACTCATGCCACTTGCTCCACTTGGGGAGCCAGCGCCGTGGGCGGTGAGACAGCGCTCTTTGGAGGGTCTCCCTCCGTAGGCGACCTTTGCGTTCCCGAAGGGGTTTCCCGACTTGAGGCGACTGGCGTGAAACCCCAAGACGAGCCAGCACTGCAGGCGGGTCTCCCGCCGTAGGTGACTGGCGTCCGCAGTGGCTCCAAAAGGAATGGCAAGTCCCTAATAAAAACGCGAACCAGTTGTAGTCTTACCTAAAGGATGGCGAAGTATGGCAAACCTGTTGAACTGGAACGAAATGAACGGTAAACTCTACAGCAACGGCTGGCGAGAGGGAGTCCAGAACACAGATATCATTGAACCGGCGACTGGCAAGACGCTGGCACAAGTAGCTCTGGGTGCGGCTGAAACAATCTCTGAGGCCGCCAAGGTAGCAGCCGCTGCTCAAAAGGAATGGATGCGAGTTCCACCTGAGGAGAAGCGGGCACTCTTCATCCGGGCGGAAGCTCTGTGGCGCGATTATGCAGATGAAATCTGCAACTGGACGATGCAGGAAATTGGTGCTACCCGTTCCAAGGCGCAGTTTGAAATCAATTTCTGCTCCGACGAGTTTTTGGAGGCAGCATCCTATCCCACCCAACACTACGGGGCACTCCTAGCGGATCGAGCCCATCGGATGAGCTATGCAGTGCGGGTTCCCTACGGGGTTGTCGCGGCGATGACACCATCGAATGTCCCGCTGTTGCTAACGGCACGCGTTATCGCCCCCGCACTCGCCACAGGCAATGCCGTCCTGCTTAAACCCCATCCTAATTCCATCGTCTGTGGCGGTTTCGTCTTTGCACGGCTGTTTGAAGAGGCGGGGCTGCCCAGCGGACTGTTGCATGTGATTCCAGCAAGAGGCAAAGAAGCGGAAGCGTTCGAGACCAACCCCAATATTTCCATGGTTCACTTCACGGGTTCGTCAGCGGCAGGTCAGCGGATTGCCGAAACAGCAAGTCGCTCCCTGAAAAAAGTCTCGATCAGTGGTAGTGGTAAGAATCCATTTGTTGTCCTCGATGACGTTGCCGATCTAGACGCGGTGGTTTCTACTGCTGTGTATAGCACCTTTTACTTTGGTGGACAGTCATGTATGACGGCTGGACGCCATTTGATCCATCGCAGTTTAATCGATGAATACATTAATCGTTTCGTGGCAGCAGCTAGCCAACTCGTGGTTGATAATCCTGTGACAAATCCCCATGCCTTCTACGGTCCAATGATTCAACCCAAGGAAGTCAACCGCCAGGATGAGATTGTCAAAGACGCGGTAGCAAAGGGAGCTAAGCTGCATCTAGGCGGAAAGTTCAATGGTCCTTTCTTCTATCCCACAGTACTTAGCGGTGTCAGACCCGGTATGCAGGTGTGGGAGCAGGAAATCTTTGGTCCGATTGCGGCGATTACAGCCTTCGACACCGACTCTGAGGCGATCCAAATGGCTAATGATACGCCCTACGGGCTCTCGGCAGCCGTATTGGGGTCACAGGTGCGGGCAACTCGAATTGCCGAACAACTGCAGACAGGCATGGTGCATATCAATGACCGCTCCACCGATGACAGTGCCTATGTTCCCTTTGGTGGGGTGAAATTATCTGGCAATGGCGGACGTTACGGCAGCTACGTTAACTGGGATGAGTATACCCAGTGGCGATGGTTCACTGTCTCCGAGCAGCCCTCACGCATTCCTCTCGAACACTAGGGAGGCAACATGGGACGCAAGATCGCTTATGTAGACGCAACACAGCCTCTGGAGGGCTATTTCATACCCCCTCACGAGCGCGAACAAGCGCCAGGAGTGCTGCTCGTTCATACTTGGTTGGGACTAGATGAGGGAGTCAAACGCCGAGCGGAGCGGGTGGCTGAGTTAGGGTATGCTGCCTTTGCCCTTGATGTCTTTGGACCCAATGTGCATCCAACTCCTCCTGTTGAGTCGGCAGCAATCATCAAACCTTTCGTAGAGAACCGTCAGCTTTTTCGGCAGCGACTGGCAGCGGGGCTCAAGGCGTTACAACAACAGCCAGAATGTGATGCCAACCGGGTTGCCGCCATCGGATACTGCTTCGGTGGTTGTGGCGTGCTCGAAATGGCGCGAGCTGGTCTCCCACTCAAGGGTGTAGTCAGTTTGCATGGCGAACTCGCTACACCTCTGCCAGCACAGCCTGGCAACATCAAGCCCAAGATTCTCGTACTCCACGGCGATGCCGATCCGCGAGTTAACCAGGACCAAGTCACGCACTTTCTTGACGAGATGCGTCAAGCAGGCAGTAACTGGGAATTCACCGCCTATAGTGGGGCAAAGCACAGCTTTACTGGTGAAGGAATTGGCGGCAAGGACGATCCGGCGGCAGCGTTCAATCCGCAAGCAGAAGCGCGCTCTTGGCAAGCTATGACGAATTTTCTGGCAGAAGTTCTCCACACATGATTGAAAACCACTTCTCGAAACATCGGCTCAGAGTGAAAGTCGTTTTGTGAGCAGCGTTTCTGTTAAAGCGAGAATCTCAAGGAACTTCAGTAGGATGCAGTAACAGATTAGGGATGATTTAAACGTGAAAAGACTGGAAGGAAAAGTCCGCGTGCTAATCGTTTATCACTCAATGCAGGGTCATACCAAACGCATGACCGAAGTCGTAGCGGATGGTGCGCGCTCGGTCGAGGGCACCCAGGTCGTCGTCAAGTCAGTTGGTGAAGTTCAGCGAACCGACTTCCAAAACTGCGATGCCCTGATCTTAGGTTCGCCTGTACACCAGCGAATGATGAGCTGGGAAATGAAGCGTTTCATTGATTTAATCTGCGAACCGAGCTGGTTCTTCGATGATATGGTGGGTCGCGTCGGCGGCGTTTTCACAACGGGTGGTGGTCATGGTAATTGCGGTGCGGGAGCAGAATTAGCGCAACTCGGTCTGCTCGTTAACTTAGCCTCCCTCGGCATGGTACTCGTCACTCTGCCCAAGACAACTCCTGGCTTCAATATAGCTGGCATGCACTGGGGTCCACACCTGCGGACGGGTGGGTTGCAGATGGAGCCCGCCACACCAGATGAGATGGACTCAGAAGGGCTTGAAGCCGCCTTCCACCATGGTGCCAACATTGCTCGCGTTGCTTCAGCCTTGCGGGGAGCGAAGCTCATAGCTCAAGGCAACATCGCACCTCCGCCCGCCATGCGAGAGACACGCGTTCGGATGGAGGGAGTACAACCCCAGGGGGTACCGAGATGAACGATGAAAGGTTCTCGCATCAAACCATTCAAGCTAATGACATCAGGTTACATTACGTTATTGGTGGTACAGGCACGCCGGTATTGTTGTGGCACGGCTTTTTGGAGACGTGGTATTGCTGGCGCAAGCTCATGCCCACCTTAGCCCAACACTATACTGTGATTGCCCCCGATATGCGTGGCTATGGTGACTCAGACAAGCCCGACAATGGCTATGATGCGCGGACATTGGTAGAAGATTTTCGTCAACTCGTCGTGCAACTGGGCTTGCGACAACTGCACCTAGTAGCGCATGATATGGGTGCACCGCCAGCGCTACTTTACGCCGCTCAATATTCCGAGCAGGTGTTGAGCTTGACGTATTTAGAAGAACCTGTATTGCTGTCTCACGTTCTCCAACAAGTCTTTCAATTTACTCCAGAAGCAACGCCAGCGGGTGGCTTGTGGTGGTGGACATTTGCACTCGCCCAAAATCTACCCGAAACGATAATTAAAGGACATGAGCGAGAATTCCTCACCTACTTTTACAACACCTACTGTCACAGGTCCAGTGCGATTGCTCCAGATGTCATTAATGAATACATGCGCTCGTTTGCCGCTCAAAAAGGTGTAAGCGGAGCATTAGGCGTTTATCGAGCGGTATTTGAGTCGATTGCACAAACTGAACCATTAGCACAAAATAAGCTTAAAACTCCCATCCTAGCCCTCGGTGGTGACCGCAGCTTGGGCGATCGCGTCAAGATGATGTTGCAAAACGTGGCTCTTGACGTTCGTGGGGGAGCTATTGAACAGTGCGGACATTTTGTTGCAGATGAACGTCCGAATTATCTGGCAAAGCAACTCATTGCATTTTTTCATGACGTGCAGCATCCGACTGCGCTAAGGTCTTGAACAAGGAGATTTGACAGTGATTGCAGAAGGTATCGTTCCTCAAGGGATGGGCAAAGAAATTACCGCTGAGTGGGTTTGGGCTTACTTTCAGGATGTCGATACCTTGCAGCCCGAAAAAGTGACGCAGCACTACACCGAAGATGGACAGTTTCGCTTTGCCAACAATCCTCCCGCTCAAGGGAAAGCAGCTATCAATCAGTTACTCACTGACTTTTATGCCAACTTACAAGCCATCAGTCATTGCAATGTGGGACTATGGCTTGGCGATAATTCAGCCGTGTTTGAGGCAGAAGTGACTTTTACGCGCAAAGATAACTCACAAATCATGCTACCGTGCGCCAGTATTCTACGTCGTCGAGGGACTAAGGTCTATGACTTTCGCATGGTCATGGATGTTTTGCCTGTAACCAATTCATAGACAAGCTTACACAGAACTGAAGGAAGACAAGTCATGACTACAACCGACCAATTACCCCCAGACCTTGCTGCTTTCCGCGACAGCTATGTCAAGCTGTTCGGGTCGATGCCACCACTACCAGGAGCCAAGTTCGATTCGATTGCCCAGATCGATCCGGAGTCTCTGCGCCTTGCCGAACAACAACGCGCCCACGCCTTCTACTCCGATGTTTTCGACATCAAAACGACACAGCTGCTCCTATATGGCATGCTGTTGCACGCTGGAAGCCCTGCTGCCAAGTTTCACGCCCTTGCTGCCCGGCGTGCTGGTGCAAGTTGGCAGGAGCTGCAGAAGGTGGCGGAGTTGGCTGCCGCCACTGCAGCATCAGGTCCGATGAACAACGGCGGCTCTATTTTGAAGGAACTGCTCAGCGAGGAAGTGAAGGGGTGAGCTAGATGGAGTCACAGATGGATAAGCGATTAGCTGTTCACCAGCCACACGGCAGCGATCTCGTCTATTGGGTAGTGGGCGATCGCTACACCTTCAAGCTAACTGGGGAAGAGACAAATGGTGCATTCTCCCTCTTTGAAAGAAATCTGGGAACTGGACAACTTGTGTGTTGAAATCGAACGAACACTCAATCAATAACTCTGTCAATGGAGATCGCCGCCTATGCAAGCACAAGACAATCGCCTCACTACAACCGATAGTCAACCGATTTTACATCAGTTCATCCGCGCTTCGGTTCTCACATTCATTCTGCTGGTTTGCTTTGGAACAGTCAGCATTGCTCAAGCTGCTCCACTTCAACAACACACTGTAAAGTCGGTCACAACACCTGTCGAGCGCGCTGCCCTACTGATTCATCCCCAAACTGAAGGGGCAACGGTCTCAATGACCAACGAAAAGTATACCTTTATCGCGACTGGAAAAGATACTGGTGGAGCCTACAGCTTGATGGAAGTCGTTATTGGCCCTAACTCTGGACCGCCTATGCATACTCATCCCAAAATTGAAGAATCTTTCGAGGTTTTAGAAGGAAACTTGACGTTCAAGAGCGATGGCAAAACCATTCAAGCATCACCCGGAACTTACGTTAATATACCGCGAGGCAGCGTCCATGCGTTTCATAATGATGGTGATACCCCTGCTAAGATTCGGACGCTGGTTGTTCCCGCGGGAATTGAAGATTATTTTAAGGAAGTCGGTCATCGCGTCGATCGCTTTGCTGACCCCATCGCGACTACTCCAGAAGACCTCAAGAAACTTGTCTCCCTGGGACCTAAATACGGCATTGAGTTCGTGCAGACGTCAGTTGCTTCAACCCCTAATTGAGCTGATTAATCAAACAGGTTGACGTTAAAGCAAACGAAGCTCATTCTTATCAAGTTCAGCGTGTGATTGAAGGGTGGAGTCCCCATCAACTTAGTGTAATCAAAACCTGGCAGTCATTCCGGTTGCAAAACTGAAAGAAAGACTAGCGACAACGCTAAGCAAAGTCCCTACAGTAAGCCTATGAATTGAAGTAACAAAGAAGAAGTGGTGAGTAGCTAGGGGTGGAAAGAACCTTTCCCTCGTCGCGTATATGAAGGTATACTCACGCTACTCACCGCTCCTCTGAACCACAAGCTATCTACTGGTTGTTATTTAGAAAAGGAAGATAGAACTATGGCAAGCAAACCAGTTGTACTCGTAGTCGGCTCAACCGGAATGCTGGGAATTAAAATTATCTCAGCTTTGTTAGATAAAGGAGCCACCGTTGTCAAAGCAATGGTTCGTCCAGGTAGCGACAGCAAAAAGGAGAACCACCAGAAGATCGAACAGATGAAAGCTCAGGGGGCAATTATTGTTGAAGCGGACTTGATGAAGCCTGAAACCATGCTGCCGATTTGTGAAGGTGTAGACGTTGTTGTGTCTGCTGTAGGCAACAACCAAGAAACAGTGCCAGGACAGAAAAACTTAATTGATGTAGCTAAACAGCAAGGTGTAAAGCGCTTTATTCCCTCTGACTACTCAGTAGACTACCGCAAGATTGACTACGGAGACAACGATAACCTTGATATGCGAAAAGAAGTTTTTAGTTATCTTCTGCAAAGCGGTTTGGAATATACCTTAATTCTCAACGGCGCTTTTATGGATAATATTGGCACTCCCTACACAGCTCAGCTTGATCTTGACAACGGCGTTTTTGCATACTGGGGCGATGGCGAAACGCTTCTAGACTTTACCACAACCGATGACACAGCTAAGTATGTCGCCGAGGCGGTTAGTGACCCAGATTTGGCAAACACGGCTTTAGAAGTAGCTGGTGAAGTGCTATCCAACAAGCAACTTCTAGCTGCCTACGAAGAGGCTACGGGTAAAAAGCTGCAAGTCAAGCATTTAGGTAGCGTTGCGGAGCTTAAAGCTTGGATTGAGCAGAAAAGAGCGTCAGCAAATTCCCCCATAGAATATATTCCTCAGCAGTACGAGTATGTAATGGTATCTGGCAAAGGCAAACTCGATAACATCCAAAACTCTCGCTACCCCCACATCAAACCGCTAACAGTTCGTCAGTACTTGCAGCAGACAGATTTGTAGTGCGATGTCAACACTGCCTAGTCTTGCCCACAACCTACCCGCTAGAAATTCCTGGATTTGTCTTACTGTTCAAGATATTCTTTGTCATATGAGCCAGTCTAATAACCCTGACAGACTCACTCGACCTGTTACAGAGCGCAAGCGGGATGTTGAGACTAACCAACAACTGTACAGTAGGTAAAGATTATGGACAACCAAAAGAAAGCAGAGCGATTAATTCTAGTGACGGGTGCAACAGGTAAGCAGGGAGGTGCAGTAGCACATCACCTACTACAGCAGGGTTGGCAAGTCCGCGCTCTTACCCGTGACCCCCAAAAGCCAAAAGCACAGGCTCTAGTCAAGAAGGGAGCCGAGGTCATAGCAGGAGATTTAGATGATCCGGCATCTGTCGAGCAGGCACTCAAGGGTGTCTATGGCGTCTTCTCCGTCCAGAATTTCTTCGAGACTGGTTACGATGGGGAAGTGCAGCAGGGAATGTCCCTTGCTGATGCTGCAAAAGCTTCACAAGTGCAGCACTTTGTCTACAGTTCGGTCGGTAGTGCTTACGCCAATACAGGAATTCCCCACTTCGAGAGCAAATGGAAGGTTGAGGAACACATCCGCGCTGTTGGGCTTCTTTATACAATTCTGCGCCCAGTTGCCTTGATGGAGAACTGGGAGGCACAGCGCGATGAGATTATAGGCGGGACATTGAAATGGCCGCTCGACCCCGATAGAAGTTTACAGCAGGTTGCCATTGATGACATTGGTGCTTTTGCGGCACTTGCGTATAGTAGCCCTGAAAGATGGATAGGGCGTGAGGTTGACTTAGCAGGAGATGAGGCTACCTTACCGCAACTAGCCCAAACCTTTAGTAACGTTATCGGTCGCCAGGTGAGCTATGTCCAAATCTCGTGGGAGCAGTTTCAGCAAGCTACGGATGAGGAAATCACCACCATGACTAAATGGTTCAATGATGTGGGTTACCAAGCCGATATTCCCACACTGCGAAAGGAATACTCCCAGCTAACCACCTTTGAACAATACCTCCGTCGTCATGGTTGGGAGGAAAGTCATGATTAAACTGTTCTATGCGCCTGGCACTTGTGCGCTTGCTCCGCATATCGTCTTGGAGTGGATTGGTGAACCCTACGAACTCCAACGAGTAAAACCGAGCGTCCAGAATACCTCAAAATTAATCCCCTCGGTCAACGTTCTCCTGGAGGGAACCTCCAGGAGCTGCGTTGACTGCGTCAAGTTCCTGCAATGATTGACGGGGATAGCGATGTCATGAACCAAGCTGATGCGATCTTGAAATACTTAGTTCACAAGTATCCTGATGCCAACCTTGGCGATAATGACACATTGCAAGATGCTTACGAAGTGGATTGTTGGTTAGCTTTTTTAACCGGAGACTTTCACCCAGCTTTCTTCCCCTACTTTGTACCCAACCGCTACTCAACAGATGACAGCGTTCGCGTAGCGTGGGCTCTGCCCAATCACGCTCAGAAATCTGTTAAAGAAGCGTCTTACAAGCTAATTGATCGCGTCTACAAACATCTAAACGCGCATCTCGAAGGTAAAGCTCACATAGTCGGGAACCGTCGCACGATCGCAGATGCCTACGCCTTCCCCATGCTTCGCTGGGGCAACAACTTACCCAAACCCTTGTCTGACTATCCGAATCTCAATCGCTTCTACCAACACCTACGTGAGGATGTGGGTGTGCAACAAGCAATGAAACAGCAAGGGATTCAGTAGCAAGTTACGATCAAAAGCAGAGTTGACAAAGATCACTAAAAACTATGACTGTTGCCTACCCCCGCAAGTTACAAAATGCCTTGGGTGCCAGGGATATTCTGAAGATGATTGTTTGCGATCGCGAACTCCACTTGATTACCCTCAACCGCTATCGCTACAGCGAACAACGCAGTTGCAAAGACCTCACTGATGTGATTGAAACACTGGATGGAAAGCCACAGGAACTGGTGCAAGATTTGTCCCACCATATTTCTGATGAAGCCCGTCATGCCATGTGGCTGACTGACTTGTTGGTGGATTTGGGAGCCGACATTGGCACGCCACCTGGAGTTTCCTATGTGGACGAATTTAACCGTCTTGTAGACCGAGAACTCTACGATCCAAAACGCAACTTAGAGGACGGGGTCATTGCCGCGTTGGCAGCGATTAATGTGACAGAGAAACGAGGCTGTGAATACTTTTCTGCTCATATTCACGCCCTCAAGCAAGCTCCACAAACGGAAGAGAATATCAAAATCCGGGAAACGATTGAAAAGATTATGCCTGAGGAAACGGCTCACGTACGTTGGGGTAACCGCTGGCTAGCAGAACTTGCCCGTAAAAGCCCGCAACACAGACAGAAAGTGGAGCAGACCAAGTTGAAATACACCGCAATTGAACAGGCGGCGTTTGAAGCGGGAATGGATATCACACTAGGGGCGGAACTGCGCCGGATGGACAAGCTCCTACAGGTAGCAAATACAATGCCGATTTGGCAACGCCCCCAGTACCTAGTAGAGCGTTTGCCACAGACATTACTTGCGCCTGACTTACAAATGACTAGAATTGATGTGCTGCAACGAACAATGCAGCGCGACCCAAAGGCATTGATGGAGAAATTCGTGCCAATGTTCTTGAATGGCTTGAATCGCTCTTCTGACAATGGGAAGCAGGTAAAGACATAGGTGAGAACTGAGAACAGGGTGTGGAATCAAGTTTATTTCCACACCCTACACCCTGTTCTCTGTTTGTTTCGCGGTAATTCTTAAATTGAGCAAAATCCGCAGCCTAACTCAGCAAATTTGATTAATTCTCAAAAGGTTATGAGAGATGCGGATGTCAAAGCGTTGGTGCTAGATCTCCAGCCGTGGTTTCAAAATCCTGCTTAATTTCTTCCATCACTTGAGGGGAACGGTTGAAGAGCCACAAAAACCATGCAGCGCCAATGGCAAAGTAGATCAAGAACAAATAGGGAAAAATATTAGCTGGATAAGCAGGAACCGGATAGACACTACCTACTGCTGGCACCAATAAAAACAGAACTGCCATGGCTGAGAGGAAAATATGCCCTGGACGCAGCCAGCCCTTGCGATATAGATAAACAGGAGCAGCAATTGAGATTAGGAAGTAGGCAAATAGAAACCCAAAAGCCCCCAAGGTGCCTACATCGCCAAAAGCATCTGACGCTGCTCTACCGAATAGTGACATTACAGTTGGCACTGCAAACATCAATGCAGCTACTAGAGTAATCGCCACATGTGGAGTTAAGTTAGTGGTATGCGCCCGACCTAAAGACGAGTGGAAGACTCCATGTCGTCCCATAGGGTAGAGAATTCGTGCCCCCGAACTAAGGCAAGATAAAGCCAGGGCAAAAAAACTTGTCATGGCCCCAAGAGAAATTGGCACTTTTAAAAAGCTTAAGTGCACCAAATCAGATAGAACATTCAGAGGAGCATCAATCTTATCGAGAGGCGGGTTGTGAGTGCTAAGACCAGCTACCTGAGTGTATGAGATAAACACGAAGAATAACCCGGTCAAGATTAGGCTCCAAAGTACAGCCAGAGGAATGGACTTCAGAGGATGTTTTGCCTCCTCACCAAAAGCTGTTGGTGCCTCAAAACCAACCAAGCTGAAAATACAGGCAACAACACCTAAACTTATGCCTGAGAGCGAACTTCCCTGTAGCGTCAGCTGCGCCCGATCAACTACACCATGCTTAGTCAACACAACCAAAGCTAACAGTAATATGAGAGTCACAGAAATCCCTTCTAGGGCCAGCATGAGAATGCTAGACAACGTGACATCCCTGTAAGCAATCAACCAAGCTACTCCAGCACAGATAGCAAACAGTAGAATATCAGGGACATGTATTCCAACTAATCCCAAGAGTTGGTTGGCAAAAATGCTGAAGCCAGTCAAGCCCGCCATACCGATAAACAGGTAAGCCCAAACTAGGCACCAGCCAGAAAGTGTGCTTCCCAAAGGACCTAGACCACGTCCTGTATAGATATACATAGAACCAGCTGAGGCTGAACGGGAGGCAAACTGATTGAGGTTAAAAGCAACGAAGAGTAGCATAACAGTGCCAAACAAGTAAGCAAGCCAGGTCGCTTCACCTGCACTGCTAAAGGTGAGGGGAACAATCAGAGCTGCAGTCATGGTTGGGGAGATTAAAGCAATACCTTGTGCTAAAACCTCAGCAAAATTGAGACAATTCGCTCGAAGGCGAGAAGCTTTTTGAGTAACCATCTTTCCAAAGGAAGAGATTTTGTTTCTCTTACTAATCCAGATTCCTCTGCTTTCTGGGGTAGCTTATCTGACAAAAAGTGCCTGATTGTCAAGAAAAGCAGAAAAAATTGACCGCTAGGCAAATTATCTTTAAAGTGAATGCTATGAATAGCGTTAATTCCACTCAACTTCAACCCGAACTAACCAAACTGGGAATACGTCTGCGTCGTCTGCGCCACCAACGAAATTGGACACTAGAAGCCCTTGCCAAGCAGACTGGAATCTCTGAAGCTTATCTATCACGGCTAGAAGGTGGAGAGCGTCAACCCTCACTCTCCATTCTCTTCACTCTGGCGGGTGCTTACAATGTTGCTATCTCATCACTGTTTGAACCGGAACAGACAGCAGAATCTTGTGTGATAGTCCGGGCAGCTAACGCAGTTATTCAGGAAGGGCAGGGTCTACTGTATACTCCTCTATCTAGCGGCAACCGTTTCACTAGCCTGCATCCAATGCGAGTGACTGTAACAGCCAATCGTCAGGGAGATCATCTCTATCAGCACGAGGGGGAAGAATGGCTGTACGTTCTGACTGGTCAGCTCCAACTCACTATCGAAGACGAAGAATACTTCCTGCAACCCGGTGATGCTGCACACTTTGATGGTCGAACCCCTCATCGTCTCTCATCCGTAGGAGGCAGCGATGTCGAGATTATTTTGGTAGCTTGTGCACCGCCACATCCTCTACGCGGAAGCCACTCATAAAACAGGTTTAGCAGTCAACGCACAAGATCTGTTGTCATTGCATGCAGTTTTCTAGGAGATTTGATGATATCACCTTACTTAGCAGGAATTTCCATTTACCCGATCAAATCTTTAGATGGCATTGCAGTACCTCATGCCAAGATTCTCGCTAGCGGAGCTTTGGCACAAGACAGAGAGTTTGCACTTTTTGATGCACAGGGTAGGTTTGTGAATGGTAAGCGTCATGCTAAAGTCCACCTATTACGCTCATCGCTTGATACTGAATCTAGAATTCTCTGTCTCCGAATTCAAGGAACTGACCAAGTATCGTGGTTTCATCTTGATAAAGAGCGAACTGCGCTAGAAGCCTGGTTGAGTGATTATTTTGGCTTCCAAATCAAATTCTTGCATAACTCTATCACTGGCTTTCCAGACGATACAAATGCTCCGGGACCAACTGTTATTAGTACAGGAACAATTGAAGAAGTGACTTCTTGGTTTCCTAGATTGAGTGTTGATGAGATGCGATCGCGCTTACGAACAAATCTTGAGATTGGTGGAGTTCCACCGTTTTGGGAAGATCGACTATTTGCCCAAGCAGGCGATTACGTCCAATTTCAAATAGGTTCAGTTTTGTTTGAGGGGAGCAATCCCTGTCAACGCTGCGTTGTGCCTACTCGAAACTCCACAACCGCAGAAACCTATCCCAACTTTCAAAAGATATTCATTGCTAATCGTCAGGCTTCTCTACCCTCCTGGGTCGAAGCCTCTCGCTTCAATCACTTCTACCGACTAGCCATCAATACCTGTGTGCCAACATCAGAAGTAGGAAAGATTTTACATTTAGGAGATCTAGTAAAGATTATCAGCTAGTTTTCCAATGCATCTTCAGCCTTAGAATTTGCACCAAGATACTGGGTTGGAATAACGCAGTGGGTGGCTTGAGCAAATGCATAACTTCCACAAAAACTCTGTAAGCTTCGGCATTCTCGCCAGCTAACTCCATGACTTGATCGATATACCAATGCATCAATCGGGTGGCAAAGTCTGGCCGTCCCCCTTTAGTGTTTGGCCAGCGGAAATCTTCACCTGTTGCCATCAGCCAAGGAACTGAGTTAGTTTTAGCCAACTGTTTTTGAAAGCGCAGAGCTAAACCTGATAACCCGCTCTTAGAGTCGCGCCATTGTTGCTTGAGGCACTGATCTAGGGTTAACGCTCCTAGGGCAGCAGCAGTCATACCTTGACCATAAACAGGAATGAACTACCCCGCCGTTAAGACGGACGGGGTTTCTAGTTCCCAGTCTGCCTTACTTTGGAGTTTTTGACGCTTCAACTTACCAAGTTGCTTCATCGAACCTGTATGCTTGCGCTTCTTGGTCAATGAAGTAGAGCTTGATAATCCACAGTCTTCGAGGCTGGTTCCCACCCCCGGTTGCTGATTAGTAGCAGCGTTGTACATAACCATCACAGAACCTCTATCACGTGGTACTTCAAAACCACAGTCAGTACAGACTATGATATCGGTTTGATAATTCTGCCCATTCTTTGTGAACAGCTCCACAATTGGGGCATCGTTGTGACGGTATTTGTGGATGACAAGGGATTCTCATGACTAAGTTGAGAAGCGGCTCACACGCAGTTTTCTCTATTCACCTGCATATAGCGTTTGTAACCAAATACAGGTGCAAGGTTCTAACGCAACAGATGATTGAGGACATGAAAGAAATTTTTACTCGTGTGCTGGAAGCGAATGGTTCTGAACTAGAAGACTGTAATGGAGAACCAGACCATGTTCACTTGTTGATTGATTTGCATCCTGATAATAATATTTCTGACCTTGTTGCTTCTCTAAAATCTGCAAGCAGTAGAATCTTGAGGGAGAGATACAAAACAGAAATTGATAAACACTACTGGGGGAAAGCCAAGCTATGGCATGACTCCAAGTGTATAGTTTCTTGTGGTGGCGCTCCCTTAGAAACTGTCAAAAAATATATCGCCGGACAATCTGGTGGTAGGGGCGCTATCCATGAGGCAACGTGCGGCGAATTCACTTCGCCGCTTTAAGTGCCGTCCCCCACCGCTCCTTGGCGGATGGGGAATTCCGCACAAGAGGTTAAAAGATTAGCCCGGAAAATGATTTGCTTTTCACGCATCAGAAGAAATGCACGTTCTGGTAATTGGACTGTTTATCAGTCGGTACGATTTTGGTCTACTAGATTTAGATACCCAACATTGACATCTCCCCGCCATGAATGACGGGGATACAAGAGCGCTTCACTCTCGTTGTGCTGCAAGCAGTCTTACCATCTCTCTCTTGCTCGTTTAAGGTCGTGCCGTCAGCCGCTAGCGTAGCGAAGCCGAAGGCGTTAGGCGAAGCGAAGCGTTTGCCCCATGCCGACCATTTCTATATTTTTGAAAGCGTTCTCGTCCCTTCGTGTTCTGCACCACAACTACCCGTAATCTCTATTGTCCTTCTGGATACTTTCAAGGGATGCCGCTTGGGGGAAAGCCAGTCGGTTATTCTGATCTTATAGCCGATTTGTCATGGATTAATGACTTTTCTGAACTGTGGCGATCGCCCTTGTGGTTGCGCTCACTAGTAATAGTTAGATTGGCAGGATTTGCTCCGTTGGTCCTGAGTGATACAGCAGATAGCTTGACAAAAACAGTAAGTACGCATTAACATCTTGTCAGTATCATGTAAAAAATCAATACCAGTAGGTTTCGATATCAGCGTATGTGCTGTAGGTTGCTTAAGAAGACACTAGGAGTGCACTTTAGCAGCCCAAGTAGATAACACAAGTGTCTTTTTAGCTGAGCTATAAGCCCTCTTTGATAAAAACAAGTCGCAAGTCGGAAATTTTGCTCCTGCAAAACTTCAGTTGCGGGCAATATTTCCCACAAATAAACAAACAATTAAACCGAGAGACATGGTCTAAGGTTTAATAAGTCAATGTTTCAAGCCCACGACTGAAGTCCTTGTCATTACATACATTTTTTAGGAGTCAAATTACCTCTAAACCTTTTTCATGCCTGGAACTCAAGTTCCAGGCTAAAAGCTCAAGTCCGTTAAAACGGACTCAAAAGAAGTGGTGCTTTGTTAGTCGGTTTCAACCGACTTAGGCTGTTAGCCTTTGACTTAAGTCAAAGGCGGGATTGAAAGAGCGCACTCACCGCTGGCTTTTTTAAAGATGTGGGTAATGACAAGAACTGAAGTCGTGGGTTACCTGCGACTTGCAACTTGTTTTTAGCATTCATTTTGATATTCAAGTAGCTTGATCGGAATTACTATATGAGTACAACAATAGATGTAGAGTTAGTTAACAATGTTGCGTATCAAAAAGTATTAGGAGAAGGGAATGATGTCCGAATAGACTTCTCCCAACCTACTTGCATTCATCAAATTTTTGAGGCTCAAGTAGAGCGGACACCTAATGCTGTTGCAGTGGTATTTGAAGACACCAAGCTGACTTATCGGCAGTTGAATCAGCGGGCAAATCAACTGGCACACCATCTCCGTTACAAAGGCGTAGGTCATGAGGTACTTGTTGGCATCTGTATGGAGCGTTCCCTGGAGATGGTGATAGGACTGCTAGGCATTCTCAAGGCTGGAGGAGCTTATGTGCCCTTAGATCCGGCGTATCCCTTAGAGCGCTTAGCCTTTATTTTGCAGGAAACCCAGGTGCGAGTACTGCTGACTCAAGAGCAACTTGTAGAACACCTACCTGCCCACAAAGCGCAACTGATTTGCTTGGACTCAGACTGGGAACTCATTGGCCAGAAAAGTCGAGCAAATCTAATCTGTGAGACAACAGCTAGTTCCCTAGCCTACACGATCTATACTTCCGGTTCTACAGGGCAGCCCAAAGGTGTGATGATTGCTCATCATGGCATCTGCAATCAACTGTACTGGAGGCAAACGACCTTTTCGCTAACCGCTGCAGACCGGGTCTTACAGACAATTTCTTTGAGCTTCGATCCCTCAGTCTGGCAGATCTTCTGGCCGTTGTCGTTCGGAGCGCAATTGTACCTAGCCCGTCCGGGTGGACAGCGAGACAGTGCTTATCTAGTCAAGCTTATTGCCCAGCAGCAAATCACTGTAATTGCCCTAGTCCCCTCCATGCTCCGGTTGTTTCTGCAGGAAAAGGACCTCGATACCTGTAAATGTCTCAAACATGTTAGCTGCGGTGGCGAACCTCTGCCTAGCGAGCTAATTGAGCGCTTCTTTGCTCGTCTAAACTTAGACAATGTCTTGCATAATGTCTATGGTCCGACTGAAGCTTCCATTGATGCTACTTTCTGGACCTGTAGTCGTAACACTCATCACCGAATTGCTCCTATTGGTCGCCCCATTGCTAACACACAGATTTATCTCCTAGACTCTCAGCTACAGACTGTACCTCTAGGCACAGCAGGTGAAATCCACATTGGTGGAGTCGGTCTGGCCCTAGGCTACTTCAACCGTCCAGAGCTAACTGCCGAGAAGTTTATTCGCAACCCCTTCAGTAATGATCTAGGTGCACGTTTATACAAGACTGGGGATTTAGCCCGTTACTTGCCAGACGGCAAGATTGAGTTCCTTGGTCGCATTGACTATCAGGTGAAAATACGTGGTTTCCGTATTGAGTTGGAGGAAATAGAAGCAGCAATTAGCCAACACCCGGATGTCCGACAGAGTGTCGTTGTGGTTCGCGAGGACATACCAGGCGCTCAGCGCTTAGTGGCTTATATTGTTTTATCTCAGGCTCGTGTATTCACAGTTGGTGTGTTACGCAGATTCTTGCAGGAAAAACTGCCAGAGTACATGCTGCCCTCCGCCTGCGTAGTCTTAGAGACTTTGCCACTAACCCCCAATGGTAAGATAGACCGCCGTGCCTTGCCAGTGCCGTCGCAACCTCATGCTCTAGAGAGCGCCTTTGTAGCCCCTCAAAATCCGTTGGAATTTCAATTGAAAGAGATTTGGGAACAGGTTCTAGGCATCCAGCCCATCGGAGTTAAAAACAATTTCTTTGAGCTGGGGGGTAACTCACTACAAGCTGTTCGCCTAATGACTCAAATTGAGGAGATCTTCAACAAGAAATTGCCCTTAGTCACTTTCTTTCAGGCACCAACGGTAGAGCAGTTAGCGAATGTGTTGCAGCAAGAAGGATGGATTGCATCTTGGGAACCATTGGTAGCAATTCAGCCTAGGGGAAATAAACTTCCTTTCTTCTGCATACATTGTGTGGGTGGCAACGTTTTCTCCTTCTATAAGTTGGCGCATTATCTGGGCGAGGAGCAACCTTTCTATGGATTACAAGCACGAGGTTTGGATGGCGAACAGAGTCCCCACACCCGGATTGAGGAGATGGCAGCTGACTACATTCAAGAAATACAGACTCTCCAACCTGAAGGGCCTTATTTTCTAGGTGGTTACTCTTTTGGAGGTTTGGTGGCATATGAGGTGGCTCAGCAGTTGCACGCCCAAGGTCAGACAGTAGCAATGCTAGTTTTGTTTGATACTCACAATGCCAATTCTTTCAAACCGTTCCCAATTCATGTTCGAGCCTCTAGACATTTGATTAACTTCTTACAACTTGAACCTAAAGAGAAATTAGTCTACATAAAGGAGCAATTAGACTGTATATTTCAGTCGGATAACCAACACAAATCAGCTTTACAAAACCCTCTACTAACAGCTCACACTCAGGCTTTCAGAAATTATATACCTCAAATCTTCCCAGGTCGGGCGATCCTCTTCCGGGCTAGCAATTCCTCTAAAGGAGACTTACATTTGTTGCAATTTGGAAAGTTTGATCCCCAACTGGGCTGGGGAAGGCTAATTGCTGGAGGACTAGAAATCCAGGATGTTCCTGGGGATCACATTAGTATGTTAGAAGAACCTCATGTAAATGTCCTTGCTCATAAATTAGAAAATTGCTTGGATTTGTCGCAGAAGCCAAGAGCTAATTAAATATAAATTTCTTCTTCAAGTCTCTACATTTCCTCCTTGACTTGTTATAACATACCGCAACTGTTCTACCAGTTGGGTATTTTTTTGTGCAACACTTCACAATCACCAAAGATTTCAGAGCAATGCAACTCTATACACCATCTGAACTTGACCAGAGCCAAGAAGACTTTTCTTACTTAGCTGAAACTATGCATTGGGTTAAAAATTTTTTGACAAAACCTCACTCGGATTTGGGTAGAGGCGGTCCTGTTTGCCCTTTTTTACCTCGTACCCTCAAACTAAACACTCTCCGACTCGCAGCTATTCGTGGTGAGAATTTGTCACAGCTTCAAGTTGAAGAAGTTGTTAAAGGCTACAAAGATATTTTCCTTAAGCTTGATCCGCAAGAGGGAGAAGAGGCTCTCTATAAATCTATCTTGTTAGTCTTTCCTGATATTTCTATACAAGAGACTTCAAATCTTATTGATGATGTCCAACACAACCTTAAACCTTTCTTTGTTGAGGCAGGGCTGATGATTGGGGAATTCCACAAGCTTAATAAAACTCCAGGATTGCACAACAAAGATTTTCGTCCACTTCGCAGCCCTCTTCCTATGCTAGCTATTCGCTTTATGGTGGAAGCAGATCTTCCTTTTCTTCAACGTAGAAGTGATGAGCCACTTTTACGTATCAAGTATCTTAAAGCTTATTTACAGCATCAGGATAACGTTTTTAAAGATCAAACAAAGTTAGATAATGCCCTTGCAGAATTAGAGTTGGCTCAAACTCAGCTTGGTAGTGATATGGAAGTAGTGGTGAGGTAGAATCCTTGCCTCATCAGCATCTTGTATAATATTAGCCAATGGAAATAATCCTCATGTAATTCCCCCCAAAGCGGAACAGATTTACACGAATGCAGTTGCAGCTATTGGCTTACGTCCTTATCAAGTTGCAATCCTCCAGATGCTAGAGGCTAAAGGTGCAATGATGCAGGCTCGACTGAGTGACAGACTGCACATCTACAAAGCAACCATGGTGGCGTTGCTGAACGGACTAGAGCAGCAAGGACTGGTAGCTTGTACACTGGCTCTGGAATTGTCGCTACTGGCACTTATTCAATTTGCCTGTGATCTCTCCTTAAATTCGTCTCTCCATTTTGAGATAGTGTCTTAGTCCGTAGTTTTTGACTAAAATTTAGGGAAAAGCCACCGATTGCGATCAACTTTGGCTTGCACTTAGGCGTTGGTAGACTCATGACGGCTTCTCAAATCGCTTCCCCTTCCCTCGTAGCAATTGCTCAAACGACATGCCAAGCAGCGCAGCAACTAGCGGTGCTGCCAACAGAGACTAAAAATCAAGCGCTTGAGGCGATCACTCAAGCTTTAGAATCTGCCACAGATCAAATCTTGGCAGCAAATATGGCTGATTGTGCAGCTGCTATTGCTACGGGAATTCCCAAAGCTCTCTACAAACGGCTGGAATTAGATGAAGATAAGCTGCGGAGTGCGATCACCGGAGTCAGAGACGTTGCTCAGCTAAGCGATCCAGTTGGCGTGGTGCAAATTCACCGTCAACTAGATGACGGATTAATCCTCAAGCGCATCACCTGCCCTCTAGGAGTGCTAGGCATTATTTTTGAAGCACGTCCTGATGCGGCAATCCAAATTTCCTCTCTTGCTATCAAGTCTGGCAATGGCGTAATTCTTAAAGGTGGTGCAGAAGCCGTTCGTTCCTGTGAAGCGATAGTCCAAGCCATTCACCAAGGATTAGCGCAGACAGCCATTAAACCAGCGGTTACACAGTTACTCACGACGCGAGAGCAAACGCTGGAACTGTTGCAGATGGAGCAATTCGTAGATTTGATTATTCCTAGAGGCTCCAACTCATTTGTTCGGTTTGTCCAAGAGAATACTCGCATTCCGGTATTAGGTCATGCAGAAGGAATTTGCCATCTCTATGTGGATAAGGCAGCGGATCTGGAGCAGGCAGTAGCGATTGCTGTAGATGCGAAAACTCAATATCCTGCTGCCTGCAATGCAATTGAAACACTACTTGTCCATCAGGCAATTGCTTCAGACTTTTTGCCACGAGTTGCCGCAGCCTTGCAAGCGCGTGATGTCGAGTTAAGGGGAGATGAGCTAACCCGCGAGATTTTAGATATCTTAGAGGCAAAAGCAGTTGATTGGGTAACAGAGTACAGCGATCTGATTCTCTCGATTAAAGTTGTGGATTCTCTAGAAGCAGCGATCGAACACATCAATACTTATGGTTCAGGGCATACAGACGCAATCGTGACTGAAGATTCAACTGCTGCTGCCACTTTCCTTGCTCAGGTGAATGCTGCGGGAGTATACCACAATTGTTCAACTCGGTTTTCTGATGGCTTCCGCTATGGCTTTGGAGCAGAAGTCGGGATTAGTACTCAAAAACTGTCGCCGCGTGGTCCTGTAGGGTTAGAGGGATTGGTAACTTACAAATATCAACTCTTCGGCACTGGGCATGTTGCAGCGACATATACAGGAGCAAATGCTAGGTCTTTTGCTCATAAGGATTTGGAGTGACAGGAACAGGGTTTGGAGTTTGGATAAGTTGCTTGAGGGTTTGCAGTAATTCCTGCTCCCTAAAAGGCTTAGAGAAATAGGCTGCTGCACCCAGATTCATTGCTAATTGGTGATGTTTCTCTCCACTACGAGAAGTCAGCATGACAACTGGGAGGCGATTATAACTAGATTGAGACTTGACATGAGCTAAGAAGCCGTAACCATCAAGTCGAGGCATTTCAATATCGCAAATAATGGCTTGGATAGGTAGCCCAGCTTGAAGTTTTTCTAGAGCATCTTGTCCATCTTTAGCCTGTTCGACATGATAGCCAGCTTTCTCTAAGGTTAAGCTTAAAAAGCGACGGACGTTGATTGAGTCATCCACGACCATAACCGTTTCTTTATGACTCGAAGCTGCTATGGTCTGCGAGTGCAGATTTGGTGAAACTAGATGAGGACGAAGCGTTCGACCATGAGCATCAATCCACTGCATTAATCCTGATACATCAACTAGGGGGACAACTCGACCATTACCCAAAATCATACAGCCAGTGAACCCTGGCGGCATGGCAATGCTACCCACAACTTGACGAACTGTAACTTCCTGCTCTCCCCAGTAACGCTCGACTTGAATTCCTACAAGAGCATTACCTTGAGCAACCATAAGTACTGCTGGTTGATTGATAGTAGGAACGGCTTCGGTATCTGCCACTTTGGACGGGCGGGAGAAGTGCAACCATTGGCGAAGAGGAATCAGGGGCACCATAGAGCCATCCCAATTCAAAACAGCTTTACCTGCGGCTAGGAGAATCATTTCTGGTTGCAGAAGCAGCATTTCCTCTACAGCATCCATAGGAAAAGCCAGCAGGATGCCTTCACTTTCAACTAGTAAAACCCGGACAATAGAAAGGTTGAAGGGAATGGTAATCGTAAAAGTGGTACCGATGGCTGGTTGAGTATCTAGGCTAATCTCACCACGAATTTGCTGTAATTTGGTAAGTACAATATCCATACCCACACCTCGACCTGATAACTCAGTCACCTGAGAAGCAGTACTAAAGCCTGGGGCAAAGATGAGTTCTAGCAGATCATTAGGGTTGGCTTGCGCTAGTTCAGTAGCATCCATACCCATACGCACTGCCCTATCGCGGATTTTATCAAGGTCAATACCCGCACCATCATCACTAACAACGATTTCAATCTTGTTACCGCGATAGATGGCACTCATCTCGATCGTACCTTGTTCCGGCTTACCTGCCGCTCTTCGAGTTGCGGGAGGTTCAATCCCATGGTCAAAAGCATTGCGCAGCAGGTGCAGTAGGGGATCGCTCAGCACCTCTAGAATTGTCCTGTCAATCAAGGTGGTTTTGCCATGCACCTCAAGTTTCACATTTTTGCCATATTCCAAAGCCAAATCCCGTACAACTCTAGGAAAGCGATCTACCAGATCAGAAAAAGGACGCATCCGCACTTGCGTCATGCTAGTTTGCATTTGTTTCGAGGTGCGGGTGAGATCTCGAGCTGTATGCTCAGTATCTTCTAAACTAATTTCGATATCACTCGTCACCTCTTGGATCTGGACAATTGATTCCATTACCTCCTGAGACAGTAGGTGCAAATCGTTGTAGCGATCCATCTCTAGAATGTCAAATGTACTAGTAAGCTCTGTGGAAGAGGCAGGGATCGGGCGATAAGAGGAGTATGCGTAAACTTCCCCTATCCTCCTGCTCTCTTTCTCCCCCAGCTCCCCCAGCTCTCTTCTCTCCCCCTGTCCTCTATCGTACGCGGCTCGGAGGCGGAAGTTAGACTGCTCTAGTGCCTTGGCCCTTTGACTAAGAGTCAAGATCAAATTGCGGAGCCGTCCTAGTTGCAGGTTTAGACCGTTGCGCTCAATGGTCAGTTGCCCAAATAAATCGTTGAGTTGTTCTAACTGCTTGAGCGAAACTCGAATTGTGTTGTCCTGCGGCTCGCTGGTGAATCTAGAAGATGTAGGTTCTGACTGAGTCGGTCGAAAGTCCCGAATGGCTGTTGGTGTGCCATCAGCAGGAATAGCACCGACGTTGGGGTCGATCGCATCGACACGGACGATAGAGGGGTCGATGCGATCGACCCCAACGTCCTCCCCAACGTCCTCTGCTACAAGTCGTGGCGGGAGCGGGATATCTGCAGCAATATCCTCAATTGCCACCTCGCTTGTCTGAAGCAATAGTGAAGAAAGATCAAAATCGACTAGGTGAGCTATATCATCTTCCTGATAACTAATAGCCCTATCGGCAGTCATTGGTGAGTCTAGCTGGGTGGGTAAAGACTCAACTTGACCAATAAGAATTAAGGCTTGACTGCGTCGCCATGTCTGGACTGCAAGCTTTGCGATCGCTTCTGCCTCTGCTGGTGCAGCCGCGAGAAGTTGCTCAATCGATTGACAAAGACTGCTCCAAGCAGATAGCTCTAGCATCTCTCCCAAACCACTCAGTTCTTGAGCAGCAATCTGGAATTCTTCTAGGAGGCAATTTTGGTCTTGGCTTGCTATGACGGATTCCAATCGTTGCAAACACTCCTCAACTTCTGTCTCAAACAGCAAAGCACAAATGTCTTGCCCTTCATCTTCAGATAACAAGGCGGCAGCATCTTCTGGTTGAGGATCGCCCAGGCGCTGGTGGAGTTCGTCGAAGACTGGATAAGCGTATGTCTCTAGCCATGTTTCGTCAACTGTAACTCCTTGGCGATTGAGAGTGATCGCCTGTCCTAGGCGATCAACTCCCAAGAGCAGTATCTGCTCCAACTCTGCGTCAACTGCTTCATGTTTACCTATTCGTAGAACCTTGAAGAAATCTTCCAGGCGATGAGCCATCTGACTCAGCGCCTGAAAGCCCATCATTGCTGCCCCACCTTTAATCGAATGGGCAGCGCGTAAGACAGCATCTAGGCGCTGGTTTTCAACACCACTACTCCCCAAGCCGAGCAATCCTGACTCGATTGCCTTCAGGTATTCTTGAGCCTCCTCAAGAAACTGGAGCTGAATTTCCCGCTCGTTATACTGTGGCATAGTTTAAGCCGCCTCAACCTTGAAGGTATCCACAGAGCCTTGGAGCTGTCGTGCCACCTCCACAGTTTGTTGTAGGGAACTAGAAATCTGACGAGAGAATTCTGAAGTGCGCTCAGAGACTTCGGCAACCTCCTTCATGAGATGAGTCATACTTTGTGAAGTGCTAGCTTGTGAGACTGTCGCAGTAGAAATTGATTGTACCAACTGGTCAATCTGGTTAGATACATCCATTATCTGCTCTAGACTCTTCTTGGCATTTGCTACCAAATTCGTTCCTTCCACCACCTGTGCTGTACCCGTCTCCATCGCAGATACCACTTCGTTGGTTTCTAGCTGAATTTTTTCTACGATCTGTTCAATTTCTTTAGTTGCTGCTGCTGAGCGAGCCGCCAGTTCGCCGACTTCTTCAGCTACGACAGCAAAACCCCGACCTTCTTCACCAGCTCTAGCTGCCTCAATACTGGCATTGATAGCTAATAGGTTCGTTTGCAGGGCAATCTGATTAATCAACGAAATCACTTTAGAGATTTGCTGAGACGACTCACCCAACCGCTTCACCTTTTTAGCCGTTTCAGCAACAGTTTCTCTTAGATGTAGAATGCTTTGCACGGTGTCATCCATTGCTGCACCCCCTGCCTGCGCTGTTGATGATGCCACACGGGCAACTTGCGCGGCAAGGTTTGCATTAGCTGCCACTTCCTGAATCGAGCGAGACATAGCTTCGACAGAATCTAGCAGACGCTCAATCCCTTTAGCCTGCCTCATAGATTCATCAGCTAGTTGGCGCATTGCTCCTTCATCTTCTCCCAGAGCGGCGTTAACCTGAGTTGTTGATTGTTTCACCTGAGTCACTACATCTCGCAGACTTTCAACAATTGAGTTAAAAAAGTCTGCCACGATCCCAATCTCACCAGCACTAATTTCTGCCCGTACAGTTAAGTCACCACTCGATGCTGCTTCTACCCCGCTTAGCAGATGTAAGAGTTCTTGCTGTAGAGCTTCATTTTGTTGCTTCTGCTGTAAAGCGAACTCGGTTTGCTGACGAGCAATTTCAGTCTGGGCTGACAATTGCTGCTGGGCTGCTTGCTCTTGCTCTACCAGCAGTGTCTGAATCTGTTCAGCCATCTGGTTAATGTTCGATCCTAGTGTCGCCAGTTCGTCTTCCCCAGCCACGGCAATGCGTGTCTCCAATTCTCCCTGCCCCAGCTTTTCCACCACACCAGCAGCATCTAGAATTGGTTGGGTTGCCCGTCGAGCCAGGTAAGCTGCTATCGTACCTACGAGCAGAGCAGTTACTGCAGAACCCAGGGTAATAGCCAGCAGGAAGCTCTGCTGAGCGGCAAATGCAGTAGCAGTGTCAATATTCATAATTGCGCTCCACTTGAGGTCTGGTAATCCTTCTAGGTGTTGTGTGGGCGCGTAGGCTATGACTTGCTCTTTATTGGTATCTGTTCCAACTCCGAACATAGCATTAGGTTTTCCAACTGATTGCAGTTGAGAGAAGCTAGGAAACACTCCAGCAACGTTCTTATCTAGACTGTTGTTATTAGAATCTGCAAAAATCTTCCCAGTGGGAGAGATCAAATGGTAACTGTCTCCTGCCGATCCATAAGACTTAATCAACTCTTTCAAAGCATTTCCCCGTGTGCGAGCCCGTAAAACAGCAACGGTTCTCCCTGTAACGGAGTCTTTAACGGGCACAGACATGAAGAAACTCAGAGCTTTTGTGACTTTTGATTTTCGTGGCTGAGTGATGACAGGCTGACCCGTCTTGAGTACCTCTTCAAAGTAGTCAATACCCTTAAAACTGTAATTAGGGGGTAAGAGTTCCCCTGCTTGGGCAATCACACTACCATTTGTATCAATCAATGCAATACTGTCATAAATTAGGGAAGTTTTTACGACCTGATTCAAAAATAGTTGCTTTTCCTGGCTAGAAGTTGTCTCCCGCAGTTTAGGATTTATGAAACTGGGTACATGTCCTAGCGTCTGCAACTCGTTATAGTGGTCATACATAAAGCGGTTAACCTTGTCCGCCAAACCGTTGACGCGGGAGGTTTTTGTCTCAGCAATTTGCTTTGCAATTGAATGTCTGGCAGAAAAATAGGCAATGGTTCCAACGCCGAATACAGGGACTACACCAATGACTATTGCTAAAAGGGTAGCTTTAGTTCTTAGGCTCAGGGTTTGCCATGGATTCTTACTACTTGACTTTGTAGCTGCATTGTCTAAACTTGCCTCACGCACATCCTCTTTCAAGACATCATTCAGGTTAATTTGTAAGGCATCATTGCTATTATTGTGACTTGCTACATTGTCATCTTCAAGATCATTATCTGTGACGTTTGCTTGTGACTGGACAGGTACTACCACAACTGGACTTTTTACTTTTCCATTTGTATGATTTGTATGCGCCATAAATTTAAATTCCTCTAAAGAGTACGAATAAGGTCGGAGGGTATAAACTCTTAACGTTAAAAAGGGGCTGAGCCCCTTTTTAACGAAAAGGCTCGTTATTACGCAAAGTCGGTGAATGCACTATCGCTTCGGCATCCAAAACTAGCAGCACTTCTTTGGGTTGTAAGATACAGCCTTGGAGATAGGGAACAAGAGTTGGTGCAACAACACCAACAGGAGATTGGATGGTACTGAAGTGCGATCGCATAACACCTTTGACTTCCTGAACTGCTAATCCCAACGGAATGTTGCCTACTCGAACAATAATGATGTTGTAAAGCTCTTGGACATCTAAATTCAAGGCTTGTAATTCCAGCATCTTGGGTAGATCGATTACCCATATAACTTGACCACGCTGGTGTAGCAAACCGAGAATACAGGTAGGCATATTTGGCATTAGCGTAATCCGCCCAACTGGTACAACTATTGCCTCTTGTACATGAGGCATCGATAGCACAGCAGCTGTCTGTCCATCAAGCTGTAATTTTAGGTATCCTACTCTCTGCTGTTGACTTGATCTGGGTAACGTATTTTCTTTCTGAAATAACGTTGGCAATGCTGCAAGGCTTCGAATGTTCATTGATTAGCCCACAACAGATTTAATAGCCCGAACAAGTTCATCGCGCCCAAAGGGTTTGGTGACATAAACATCAGCACCTTGCTTCATACCCCACAACCGATCTAGCTCCTGATTTTTAGAAGTGCAAATAATAATCGGTAACTTTTGCGTGGCTGGATTCTTCTTCAGACTGCGGCATAGCTCAAAGCCATTCTTACCTGGCATAACAACATCTGTTACAACAGCGTCAGGCTTTTGTTGTACAGCCTTGTTCATAGCTTCTGCTGCATCCATAGCGCTAATGACTGTATAACCAACTTCCCGCAAATAACCACTAATCAACTCCATTTCGGAAGGGGTATCTTCAACAACTAAAACTGTGCGCATGACTGTTTCCTCTTAAAAAGTTAATTGGTACTTAAGAAAAATTTATGCTGAATATTTCAATTATTCCTGAAGGAAATCACTGAAATTTCGAGCTGTGTTTTACAATTTCCGTCTTTATACTTAGGTCAAATATCTAAAAACCATTTTGAGCAACTCTGGTTGCGTAAAAGGTTTTGTCATGTACTCGGTTGCACCTGTAAGCTTGGCTTTAGCTCGGTCAATCAAACCTGTGTTACCTGTAACCATGACAATAGGCGTTGACTTAAACAGGGAGTGATTTCTGATGAGACGACATAATTTGTAGCCATCAACCGTTGGCATACCTACATCTAACAAGATTAAGTCAGGTTTAATTCGAATAATTTCTACTAACGCCTTGACTGAATCTGTAATTGTAAAAACTGAGAAATTTCGATTTTCTAGAAAGCGGTCAATTTCATTTAGAATTGTTGCACTGTCATCAACACAAGCAATGGTGTACTTTGGTTGAGAGTGTAGAGTCGGTATATCAGCTAAATTTGCATTAGATGCGCCATTGCTTGGTATATAAGCTCTTGGATGAGTTCCCAAGCTGGGATGGTTACTATAAAAACTTGGTAGCAGATTGAAAGGGAATTGAGGTTCACGTAAGCCAATTGTTCCTTCCAATATCAAAGGGTGTAAGGTTTGAGCGACTTTAAGAGCATCTTGATCGAAGATTGCAGCAAGATGGCGGAAACTAAATCCTTGCAAAATTCTGCTTAACTTGTTTTTTTGCTCAGATGGAAGTCTCTGAATTTGAGATTGACTTATCAAGTAAGGTATCTGATAAGGTGACTGAATTTCTGGATTTAAAGCTTGCCAATCTTGCAACTGCTTTCTACAGGTATCTACGAACGAATAGAAATCAAACTGACAAAATGTGGACATCTTTTTGATTTCAGGATAAAATACACAAGTTCCTTCCTTTAATAAGAGGAATAACTCAATTACCTCTTTTGTCAATTTTTCTACCAATATTTCTGCCTGTGAAGAACTAAGATGTTGTTGCTGAACCAGCCAACAAATTGCTTGGTAATCAAGATTTTGGTTTGGCTGATTGGAGATTTCAGTTTCAAAGTTTAAACGTACTTGAGTTCTTACCTCACTAGTAAGACTCTTAACCTGATAGCTTAAGCACCGCAGATGTCGTTCAAGTCTATCAAAGGGCTCAACTGAATGACTGGCGTAAATTAGACTACCATTTTTTAAGTAAATCGACCAATTAATTGGTTCACTTAATACTTGCAGGCAACCACTACTGCGAGAGATAAATACTTTTTCAAGTACGTTAATTGGAGGAATTTTTGCATCTACAGAGCCAACAGTAGTCGCTATGTTCATCTGGAGATATACAACAAGATAGATTTTACAGGTGTTATATTAATCCTCACTGAAAAGTCTTATGTTGTCTTGCGTGCATTCACTAGTTTTCATTACACAAACAAAATAATTTCATTTTATTATTTGATTGAAATTAAATCTATGTCTACGTATATCTACAGTAAATTTGTTGTGAGAGGTTAAACCTTCTGATTTTAAATCTAGAAATTTGGTTCAAGTACAGAGTTTTTCATTAAGTAGAATCAGCAATTCTCTAGATCTTGGTAGAATTCCTCAATAGCTCTAACTTGCCGTAGATTCATATGACTGTGATTATTTACTTACTCACCCATAATGAGTCAGATTTTGGACAAATCGTAGAATTGCGAAAAGACTGGTCAATCGCCAGTTTTACTTGAGAGTGAATCACGGTTAGGTGACAGTTGAGCAATAATTTCGTCTTCTTGACCAGTTGCCCAGTTAGCGAAGCGCTGTGCTAAGGGTGGAATAATCGCTAGCGGATTACTAAATCCAGAGAAAACATGGATACCCTCAAAGTCTGGGATAGCGCCAATGAGGGGTAGGCGATCAGGGCTAAATCCGACTAAGCAGTGATGCCAAGTCCCTGGTAAGTTTCTCAACGTTGGCAACACTTGCCCAATGCTGGTACGCAGCGCGGTTTCACTGCGCATTGAGTCGATTTTGGCATCAGGGTTAGTGAGTACGCGGCTCAGTTGACCTATTCGTATACTCCCATCTATGAATTGAATCGCGCCAGCATCTAGAATTGGTGGTACTGGCTCATGACCCGGTTCATCCCATAATTGCTCGAATTTAGGTGTACTAGATTCAGCTTCTAAAAGAAACCGCTGCGTTTGGGCTGGCATAACGAGAGTGCTTAGCTGCACTGCAACTGGTGGTGTTTCAACGATCTCAGCATGGGTGAAATACAGCCGAATGGGTATACCAGCAGATTTGAGGAAATGGCGGCTCATACCGCCAGCACAAATAACTACGTTGGCACTGTAGTATGTCTCAGTTGCAGTGATGACGCCCCGAATCTGCTTGCCCTCGCGCAACAGTCCTACTACTTGAGCTAATTGCATTGCCCCTCCAGCTCGGATAAAGGCTTGAGTGTAGCCTTGCGTTGCTTTTTCAGGGTGAATGTGCCCATGTTTAACAGTTAGGGCACCAGCGATCGCTGCTGGATTGAGCAGTGGTTCAAGAACACAGGCATCAGCAACGCTGAGTAATTTGGGAGGGGTAACAACGTGAGCATAGGCAGCAGCAACAGCTTCTAGGTCATCTTTTGCTGCAACTGTCAGCAATAAGTCCAATTCACGCAACTGAATATCAGCATCTAACTCTGCTGCTAAGGTGCGGTAGCGGTCGATGCCATCTGCACACATCTGCCGCGTCAATGGCGTTGTAGCTGCCCAATAAGCAAGCCCGCCGTAGCTAAAGCGGCTAGCACCTTGAAGCGAGGCATGTTGCTCTAATAGGAGGACGGAAAAACCTTTCTTGGCTAGTTCGTATGCGAGTGCGGCACCCGTGATGCCGCCACCCACAACAATCCAGTCAACAGTTTTCATCCTAAATTAAAGCTTCGTGCCGCATTCAGGACAGAAGTTGTTGTTACTCGTGTTTTTCGCACCGCAACTGCTACAGTAGAGCAGTTCTAGAGATTTTTCTAATTGGGAACGTTCCGGTAAACCAAGCATCTGAGCATTGCTCTTACCAGGAGCCACCATTGGGTAGCAGTTCTCGTCCTTTGTGACATGGGCATCAACAAGCACAGGACCATTATGAGCTAGCATTTCGGCGATCGCCTCGGACAGTTCAGCTCGTTCGCGAATGACCATCCCCTTAATGCCATACGCCTTTGCTAGCAATTCAAAGTCTGGCATTGCCGCTTGCATATTTGAGGAGGAGTAGCGCTCTCCAAAAAATGTTTGCTGCCACTGACGTACCATTCCCTGCCAGCCATTGTTAATAATGACTGTCTTGACGTTAATACCATACTGTGCCAGCGTCCCCAACTCCTGGAGATTCATCTGGAAACTAGCATCACCACTGATACAGATAACTTCTTCCTGTGGCACTGCCACCTTAACACCCATGGCAGCTGGCAAGCCATAGCCCATAGTGCCCAAACCAGCACTAGAGATCCAGCGGCGGGGACCATTTTTCAGGAATTGAGCTGCCCACATTTGATGCTGACCTACATCGGTCGTGTAGTAAGCTTGTGGGGCTTGATGACTAAGCTCTACAATGACTTCTTGCGGCGATATGCTATCGGCATGATGCGGCACGATGAGGGGATAGTCTTGTCGCCAACGGTTAATTCGGTTTAGCCAATCTTGTGTTTGGTTTTCAGCAACTAAGTCGTTAGCTGACTGACAGCGATGCAACAAGTCAAGTAACACTTGCCGAACATCGCCCACAATTGGCACTTCTGGAGTGCGGTTTTTCCCGACTTCAGCCGGGTCAATATCTATGTGGATGACTTTAGCACGAGAGGCAAATTCGTCTAACTTACCAGTCACGCGGTCATCAAACCTAGCACCTACGGCAATCAACAAGTCGCACTCGCTCACGGCAAAGTTAGCGTAGGCTGTGCCATGCATCCCTAACATACCTAGAGCTAGGGGGTGGTTCTCGTCAAACGCCCCTTTGCCCATCAATGTTGTCGTAACAGGAATATTGAAGAGTTCTGCCAATTGCTGAGTTTCTGCATGAGCACCCGCTGAAATTGCCCCACCACCAACATACAGTAGGGGTCGCCGTGCTTCCTGCATCAGCCGCACCGCTTGGACAATCTGACGAGGATTTCCCTTCACTGTAGGACGGTACCCCGTTAACTTAACAGCTCTCGGCTCCACTGGCGTGTAGTCAAATTCCTCCAATCCTACATCTCTAGGCACATCAATTAAAACTGGTCCCGGACGCCCAGTACTAGCAATATAGAATGCTTCTGCCACTATCTGCGCCATTTCTCTGGGATCGCGCACGACATAAGAGTGTTTGGTAATGGGTAGCGTGATGCCATAAATGTCGGTCTCTTGGAAGGCATCTGTACCAATTGCCTTACGCGATACCTGCCCCGTCACTACAACCATTGGAATCGAGTCCATATGTGCTGTGGCAATTCCTGTGACTAAGTTGGTTGCTCCTGGTCCAGAGGTCGCAAAGCAAACACCCACCTTACCTGTTGCACGAGCATAGCCATCAGCAGCATGAGCAGCGCCTTGTTCATGCCTAACTAGGATGTGTTGGATGCCGCCAGCAGCTTCTACCCGGTGCAACTCATCGTAAATCGGGAGAATTGCCCCACCTGGATAGCCAAAAATATGCTGAACGCCGTGGCGTTTGAGGCTATCGAAGAGGGCAAAGGCACCTGTCACACGCCTTGTTGCCTGCGGTGGCAAAGATGCTTCTTGCTTGAATACAGGAGTTTGGGTGTCTGGGGAGATTTGTGAACGCGATCGCACTGGGGGACCTCACACAATTGCTAGTAGGGACAGGGGAATATTATGTATTTAAGAATGCATTTTGCTAAAGATGCTTTGTTCCATCTTGGCATCAATCGGCATCTTTTGAGCAAGAAATTGGTTACTCTAACACTCTTCTTAGATCCTGGAAACTCGACAGGTGTTGCGCCATGCCCAGAGTCCTACTATCGAGACTAAAACACCCATAGCCAAAAGCACGAGCCGCATCCCCATAGCTCCAGAGCCAACTGCTTTGCTAACAGCATCAGTCAGTGGTCCAGTAATTGCTAACGGTAAACTCAGAGCAATATTGATGGCATTATTCTGAAACCCGAAGACTTTACCACGCATTGATTCTGGTGTTTGCTGCTGAATCAGAGTCTGCATCGGTACGGCAACCAGAGAGGCTCCTAAACCTAGCAGGGCACTAAGAGTTAAACCCAGCTGCAGGTTTTTGGTGAAGCTGAACAAGCCTAAAACCAGCCCAACACTCAAAAACCCAATCAAAGACAGGGGCTTTTTGTCCCAGCGATCGCCCCAATGTCCCAAAATTGCAGCGCCAAACACCATGCCCACCCCAGAGGCAGCCAACAGAAAGCCAAATTGAGTCGGCTTGAGACCAATATCTGCAGCTAGATCGATTGCTAGCACTGTTAAGGCGGCAAACACCGAGAATAAGACAGTCAGTTGTACCAGAGCATTCCAGATCAGATGGTTTTTCCTTAGATAGCTCAGTCCTGCCTTCAGGTCGCTCAAAGGTCGAACGGTCGTGATTTTGGGAGTTTCAAGGATTTCTCTTCTAAAAGCTGTCAATTGGATCGCGATCGCCGCCAAAAAGTATAACCCTCCAATCAAAATTTCTCGACCATAGCCTTTGTTCCAGTCTCTCGCCAGACTCAACAGCGGCTCCCCTATAGCAAAACCAATAATCAAAGCGCCCATCATCGTTGTGGTGAAGAGTGCATTGGCTGACATCAAATTTTCGTGCCGCACCAAAAGTGGAATGGCAGCTTGCTCTGCTGGGGCAAAAAATTGCGTTACGGTTGAAACCGCAAACGCAATCATTAAAAGAATTGCGAACTCCTTGGGTAGCACAGGTATAGCCAACATCAAGAAAGCGCGAATGAGATTGGAGCCAACCAAAATGGGCTTTTTGCCAAAGCGATCGACAAAAATGCCAGCTGCTGAACCAAAGAGAATTGCTGGCAGCGTAAAAGCAATCATGAGCGCCGAGCGCATGGAATTCTGGAAACCCGGCAAGGGTGGGTATTCACTCAGCAACGCAATCAGCAAGACAAAGAAAACTTTATCTGCGACTTGGGACATTATTTGCCCACTCCACAGCGCTAAAAAGGGTTTGTTGCCTAGTAGAGCCTTAAACCCTTGATTGGAAGAGCCATGTTCAGTCGGCAACATCTCACATATTCCTGAGTTATTCAGTCCAGCCTAGCTTCTGTTTTACCTTAAAAGGTAGCTCCCTTAGGTAGAAGACAGCGGGGGGTAATACCGCGTCAACAGTCTAACCAAAAAATTGGCGGCGCTCATGCGTACAGTTGGTGAGGAAATACAAACGCCCTGCACAATTTCGGGAGATCGCCATAGATCTAGATGTGATACGGGTGGTTTGGCATAAAAGCTTTCTTCTCCACTGCCTAGCAGTGCTGAACTCCAGTAAGTGAACTTATCGTGGCTGAGCCGATGGATGGGAAAGTCACCTGTTAACGGTACACCCCAGCCATCTAAGGCAATAAAAGCCTTAACTTGCCCTCCTAAGAGTTGCCATCCCCACGCCGCCCCAATTGCTCCAACGACACCAGCACTAAAGCTGATAAATACGAGTGGTGTGTGATGTGGAACCTGTCGATCTTCAGATAAAAATTGCAAGATATGAAAAGCTGAGACGGCTGAGTAGTTTTGGGCTGGAAATATATGTAGATTTCTTGCTCGATAGCCCTCGCTCTCTAGCCCTGACAAAAATCCTTGGGTGAACTCTGGGTTGTGGATTCCCGGACAAATCACAATACTCATATAACTTTTATTGATTATTGCCCTATCCTATCCCCCAGTAGGGGATGTTAGTATGAGATCTAGTAGATGTGTTTTGCAATCCGGTTTAGTTAAGCAAACCTGAAGGGACAGATAGCTTGACTGGACTTGTAAGAAGTATATGTAATAGAGGAGAGTACATTGGTTGCCACTCCAGAAAAACAGCAACGCGCACCAGAGCATTTAACAGGCAAGGATCGAGTCGCTGTCTTGCTTATGGGCTATGGTGAGGTCGAGAGCTACGAGGATTTCGCTAACTATAACGAACAGGCTTTAAATTTACTCACTGCCAAGTTTGCTCCAGTGCCGACCTGGATTTATCCACCACTGGCAAAGATTTTAGCGCTGTTTGATCGACATGAGTGGGGGCATAAGCACGGGTCTTTCATTTCGCCTCACAATGCGATTTTTGAACAGCAGCGGGCTGGGATAGAAAAACATTTACAAGACACTTGGGGTGATCGCGTCCAAGTTTTTAAAGCCTTCAACTTCTGTGCCCCATTCTTACCCGAACAGGTTTTGACCGAAATCAAGGCTCAGGGTTTTGATAAACTGCTGATTTACCCTCTGTTGGTTGTTGATTCCATCTTTACGAGTGGTATTGCCGTTGAGCAAGTTAACAAAGCTCTTGCTCGGCTGGTTGAGGGGACAGAACATTGGGTGAAGGGGCAGCGCTATATTCCTTCTTTCTATAACGAAATTGACTACATTGAGCTACTCGCTCGCATGGTCGAGGAAAAGATTGCCACCGATTTAGCCGCAACACACCTGCCCTCGCAAATTGGGATTGTGCTGATGAACCACGGTTGTCCTCACAAGGCAAAAGGGTTCACTTCTGGAATTGTAGAAAGTCAGGAACTGTATGAGCGGGTGCGGGAACAGTTGATTCACCGCTATCCTTTGATTTCGATTGGTTGGCTGAATCACGACACGCCTCTAATTGAGTGGACGCAGCCTAACGTTGAGTTAGCAGCCAAGAATTTGATTGAACTGGGTGCAAAGGCAGTGGTATTGATGCCGATTGGCTTTGCAACTGAGAATCATGAAACTCTGTTGGATGTGCATCACATTATTCATGCCTTGCAACATCGACATCCGCAAGTGAGCTATGTCCAGATGCCCTGCGTTAATGACCATCCTGATTTCTTAAAGATGGCGGCTCAGTGGGCAAATCCCCAAATTGCAGCGCTGTTATCAGAGGAGGCAATTGCAGTTAATCCGCAGATGGCTGAACATAATGGGCATCATCACCACGAGCATCACCACCATTAGGTTCAACCTTGGTACTAGAAATTCATGCCCTCAATCAAAGACGCAAGAGCAAGGGGACTTATCTGGACGCCGAGGATCTGAAGGAGGCGATCGAGTCTGCCTATGCACAAGCAGTCATCAAAGCATCCGTCGAAGTTTTTGGAGGGAGGTTGTCTATTGAGGAGATAGAGTCGTTAGCTCCTATGGAATCTGTAGTGGCGATCGCGCTAGAGAAATTGAAAGATTAGCAGAATAGAGAGCGGTAGCATCGCAGGCTAAGTTTTTGTCATGATAGGACATCTAGATTCAGACTTCCTTACTCGCCATGGCATTTACTAACTGCTTGGTTGATGCCCCTCTGCCCGACATCCAGTTGGGTACGCTGACGCTGTATCAGCTTTACGACATTAGCAATGAGATCGATTTGGACAAAGCGCAGACTTGTCTAGCAAAGCCAACAGCACGGCATACACCACCTGTGCGAGTGCGACAATCAGAAAGCATTCAAATTGCTCAGCCACCAGTTCGGGTCAACCTCGACACAGTAACGTTCGTCCTAGATGGGTTCTCTCTGACTGGCACTCTCAGAGCTAGCATCTACGACTTGGGAGCTGTGGCGCTGGCTATGGAGCTATCGCTGCCGCAACCAGTTGGTTGGAGCAAGGTTGCCGACTTACTGCAAATTGCACAAGAGCTGCCAGAACTCATGCAGAATCGCTTTCAAAAAGCTCTAGAGGAACTCGAACGACTTCTGCAACCAGCACTGGCACAACCACATCGAGCGGCGATTGTTGAAGACTATAGCATCCTCGTCGTTAAACATCTGGTTGATAACATCGCCGTTGCCACCTTAGCTGAACACCCATTAGTTTGGGCAGCCTTGTTAGGAGAACAGCGATCGCTAAGCCAGAGCGCCTCCAGTCTGATATCTAGCATGAGCTACTACCCAGATGACTTAGCACTATTGAGCTGGAATGGGGCGTTGTTGATCGAGCCCGATCCGCTAGCCGCTGCAACTGCCGTCGATCTGATTGAATTCGCCAACGTCGAACTCCTACTCATGCGCTCCTACGACGCTGATCTTGACGCTGAGTTGCCGCGTATGTATCGGCAGATACCAAGAGAACAGCGCCGCTTCACGCTGCCGCTCTTACGTCGTTACAGTCGGTTGCTCCACGATGTCCAGCGCCTAGTTGCTGAAATTACTGAGGTGACAGAGCGAGTCGATAACGCTCTCAAGGTTACCGACGATGTCTACTGGAACCGACTATACAGTGCCATGCTTAGTGTGTTACGGGTTGAGGTGTGGCGTGCTGGGGTTGAACATAAGCTAGCACTCCTGCGCCAGACTTATAGCATGCTCCACGATGAGGCTGACACCGAACGAGCTACGGCGATGGAAGGGACGATTGTCCTATTAATTCTGTTCGAGCTTGTCATGGCGCTGTTTAGGCATTGACCATTGCAACTAGACTCAAGGTGCCTGAATAGGGTTAAGTCCCAGCCTGCTCGATCAAAGACAAGTGCGCTCTCTTGCTCAACTGGAAAAGATTGTGGCGGCAGATCTGGCTTCTCTTACTTCCTGTCGCTTCAGTCGCGGCATTCCACTCTGCCCATTCAGGATGTAGGTGGAATTTAACTTGACTCAAATTTGTCTCTGCTTGAGACTGGGACCAAGACTTCCTGATATCGCTGCTTAGCTGTTGGAAGACTTCATATGTACTGGCATTGATGCTGCTAAGTATTGCCTCACGGGAAATCTCAAATAGCCTCCTTTGACAGCCAATCTCCTCCCGTTCCTCTACTTGTCCCAATTTCATGCCAAACTTTTGTAGGTAGGTTGCTAGTTGAGGTGGCATTAGAGCATAAATCGCATCTAAATCCAGCTCTAGAGCTATGCTGATTGCTGCCATGTATAGTCCCGGTACAATCAGTGGGTAGGCTCTCTCCTCCACTCTCGCTGAGTTACAGTCCTCAATGCTACGTTCTGTTTTGGTTTTGTAGCTTAAGCGTTGCCGAAACTCAGCTGCAACTGTCAAACGTGAGAGTTCACCCAAACAAGATGGTGATGAGTGACCAGTTGACGAGGGATAACGGCAAAGCGGTGCAAACGGCAACGAAGCGGGAAAAAAAGGCTCGGCTAGAATCAGGCGAACACATCCAGCATACTGCTGGCTAGCACGATGCAGGAGCAAGCAATGAACTGAATGTTGGTCATAGATATCCTGCTCCATACCGTCTAAGTGGTTGCTTTTTGGCTCAGATTCCAGCTCCTGACAGAAAACTCTGTAGCGGAGCTTGAAAACTTCCTGCTGCAACTTGGGTGTGTTCGCTAGTACTATTTGAAAATGCTGATGGAAAAGGTGAATCATACTCCTCACTGCATAATGTTCAGACTGTGCTAGAAATCGTCTAGGCTTTTATCCCTGAGATTGAAATTTGATTTTTTGCTTAAGACTCGTTCCACTTTGGCAACGGAGAATTAGTTTAGTGGAGGAAGGATTGATCAATGGATACAAGGGCCAGGTTGTAGGACAAAGAAGTTACCAGCTCCGTAGTAGAGTCGCTTAGCTGGAGAGGAGCTTAAGTACGAGCAACATTATCTCACTATTCGCGTAATAACTTTACAAAAAAAAATTTAAGATGCTTCAGATTCGTATTAGAAATTTTAATAAGCAATATTACTTATGTATATGAGTAAGGAAAAGGCTTATTCCTTCTCGAAAGGAAGCTTATTGAGAAAAAACTTATTCTCTTGTATGGCTCCTGAATGCTGATATGCTTGTATTTTTGATTTTAAGAAGCAATGTCAAGTTTATGATGAAGGGCAACAAGTTCACTTTATTTCTATATAAAAATTTAGTTATTTAGTTATATAATAAATTGCTGATTCCAAGGACACACTTTCTATAGTCGGCACTTCTCCTACGCCGTTGGATAGAATTTTTAATTTTCGCAACCATTATATTAAGTAACAAATTAAGTCTAATGAATGACTTAAATATAGGTTCTGCCATATCATACTTAGACTATAACAACTACAAGAAGGATAAACAGTATTTCTAATGCTTAGCTCTAGTATTAATAAAACATACGTTGGAACAAGTAGGGGACAAGCGCAAGACTTTGCTAAACTTCGGCCTTGGCAGACTAAGGTTGAGCAAGAGACTGATACAATGACCCAGGCAGCTACTGATGAGATGTTGACTCAATTTGATATTAATAATAGTTGGGATGAGATCGAAAAGGAATGGTTTGAGGCAGGTACGGAATTTATGATTTTCTAGAACCATGGAATGCCATCGTATCTAGAAGACAGACTGAGTATCTCAGGCCTGATGATTGGTTGATTCATCGGGACCTGAGAGGATGGGACAAGCTGCGCCGTTCGCTCATTGCCTCAAATAGTAGCACGAGTCCGAAGCACAGATCGCAGAAACCCAAGGACGACCTATCTATTGAAGCAGGTTGAACGCGAGAACGAGCAGTTGTGACCTGTTATCCGAGTATCCTGATAGATACTCAGGATGTTGGTTGTATATGTATGACGATACCTGCCGATTTCTTGCTGAACACTTCTCCGCCGACTTTGCTAGTTGGTTGCTTGGAGAGTCCATCACTTTAACAGAGATAAAACCCTCTGAACTCTCCCTTGAACCGATTCGTGCCGATGCCCTGATTCTGCTTCAGTCGAATGAATCTGTTTTGCACTTGGAATTCCAAACCCGTCCTGACCCGGAAATTCCGTTTCGCATGTTTGATTATCGTGCACGAGTGTACAGGCGGTATCGTAACAAGGCGATGCGGCAAGTCGTGATTTACTTGAAGCAGACTAGATCGGATCTCGTTCAGCAAACCAGCTTTATATTGGAGCGCACTCGCCATGACTTTGACGTGATTCGCTTGTGGGAGCAACCGGACAACCTCTTTTTGCAGTATCCCGGACTAATTCCGTTTGCTGCTCTCGGTCAAACAAATGACCCAGAAGCAACACTGCGTCAAGCAGCTCAAGCGGTCAATCAAATTTCAGACCCAACGACGCAAGCGAATCTAACTGCTGCCTCTGCAATTCTAGCTGGGCTAAGATTAAGAGATGAGGTTATTTATCGTCTATTACGGAGAGACATTATGCAAGAATCCACGGTTTATCGTTCGATTTTGATGGAGGGAGAGGTAAAAAAGCAGCGAGAGATTGCTCTTAACTTTCTAAGAGAAGGATTATCTATTGAAATAGTTGCGCGTGGAACAGGTTTATCGGTTGAAGAAGTGCAGCAACTTCAGCAGCAAATGAATAATTCTTCACAAAGCTAAATCCGGGCATGAGGCAAAAAGTTACCATAACGCCGGGTAGCTCTGCAGTTGCTTCAATATCTACAAGAGCAAAAGAGGCAGAGTGATGAATGAAGATGAGTTAGTTGCAGTTAACCGAGGCAATGACAATATATTTGAAAACTTGGGGTTTAATACTGAGGAAGCTGCCGATCTCAAAATTCGAGCCGAATTAATGTTGGATTTGAGGCGATACATTCAGGAGCAAGGCTAGACACAGGCACAGGCAGCAGCTTTCTTCGAGGAAACTCAGCTGCGCATTAGCAATTTGATGAATGGGGAAATTGGTCAATTTCATGTAGATAAGCTACTCATGATGCTAGGACGGACTGGACACCAAGGCAAAGTAGAGGCTTTGAGCCAAACTCCCCAATAGTATTCGGGAGTTTGGGAGCTTGAGTTGAAGCTAGCTTTTTGCTCGTTCGCTGCTTATCTAATGAAGTAGATTGAAGGCGAGAATAATTAATTGTAACCTATCAATCACACATTCTAATCTAGACTCAGTATTGGTTGTTTATTCAAGCTCTGCATAAGCAGGAAAATTGTATTCAAGATGATGGATTATTTCAAGAACAATGGTTAACAATAGTAACGATCGTTTAGATAGAATTGAAAGATTGATTGAAGGAATTGGTCAGAGACAGGAGACAATTTCTCAACAACAAGAAATAAATACCAGAATCATTGAATTATTAGGACAGCGAGTAGACTCCAATGCTCAAGCAATTGCCGCTAATTCAAGCGCCATAGCAGAAGTCAGAAACACGCTTTCTGAGGCTGCTGGCAGAACCCTTAGAGCAGTTGATGAACTACGAGAAATCGTAGAGGAAGATCGGGTCAACTTTCAAGAACGTTTGGAGCAAACTGATACTGCTATAGCTGGCATCAATGCTACCTTAGCTATTTTGCAGCAACTGTTGCAAAGTCAGAACGGAAACGGTAATAGACTATAAGGATAAATCTAGTAATTAGTCTTATTAGGTGACAGCAATAAACTTAGCTATCGATAGACTTATTAGATACATTTTGCGACTTAATCTGGGATCTCGTCACTTGTTTGGAGGACTAAATGAATAAGATATCCAAGTCCTGCAGGGCACATCACATTTCCTGGGAGCATGCACAGGCTCTTCTAGCAAGTTCTGGCTGCACTAAAGACACTGAGCTTTCTCAAAAAGTTCGCCGCCCTGTTTACCAGCTTCCTAACGGAAATGTTCTCTTACCCCTTGAAGATGATATAGGAGTGGTGTATGAATCAAGAGAGCAACTAACGTCAATCTTTGAAAATACATCAGAGCCTCCTTTGGAGCAACGCCGTGGGATAGAACACATTGATCTCAATGACTATTTAATTTTTTGTCACGCTCCCATTGAACAAGTAGAAGCAGCCTTTAGCCAAATCAGACAAGTAGTAGATTGGGAGCGCGATGCTTATGGACGCGAAATTGAAATATCAGGACAGAGTTTTGCTATCTTTCAGTTTCGAGGACACTCCTGGAATGCGATCCACGAACTTAATTTTTTACCCGGTACACTCCCTCTTGGAGGTGAAGACGAAATCAAGTTACTTTCAAGTTTATTGCAAACTAAAGCTATCGAGTATCAGATTAGTGATACAGGTGGTAATATTGGTTACAAATTGTATGAGTTTGGTGAATTAACAGAAAGTTTATATTTTTCCTCTGACTCCGGAGGAACCTATCAGTTTGATTCAAAGAAACGCCAACTCGAAACAAAGTATCCTGCTATAGATGTATATCATTTCACTTATACATTTATGGAAGAGCAAGATGTTTATGTCCCTGCTTTTTCTTGGAAAAACTTAAAAAAAAGGAAAAGAGTCACTTTGAATTTTCAAGGTTACAATTATGATGATTTCGAGCGCTTTGACTGTTGCAGAACAGCACCAAAGTACATTGGATAATAAATCTCATCATTTAGATGCTGTTTAAATGAAAATTTCAAAGTCCAATCGGATTGGATATTAGATTTGAAAAACTCTCTTAGAAGTGGGATTGGATGTAGCTGTAGGCTGTAACAAACTAGTCAAAAGCTTGTTAGTTCCAGAATGAGCAAGCCCTCTTCTTGCTTTATTCCTAGATGAGATTAGATAGCTTCTCTAATCAGAATCTCCACTTATTATGTAGTCTCTACCACAACTACATAGCCTGGTATATCTGGAATATAAGCGCCATAGGCAGTTTCATCCTTTTCAATTATCACTTTGTAATCCATTAGCTATTGTCCTCAAGTTCAGCTTGTCTCCAAATACTTTTTAGCGTTCCAATAGGTACTTCATTCCCCAAGTTGCCAGCCACAG
>JAFASY010000142.1 GCA_019244235.1 Chroococcidiopsidaceae cyanobacterium CP_BM_ER_R8_30 | reverse complement strand
AACTCTAACAGCCCAGCTTCAGGATTCGGTATTACCAACGGTTCCTATGCTGCTGTAGCTCAGATTGATATCAATGCCAGCAAATACTTTAACTTGGGTCTAACTTACTCTCACACCTACGACAATCTGGAAAGACGAAATGGTCAAGTCGCTATCTTTGACAACACAGGGACTCAATTAGCAAACAACCCATTTGGTAACGTCCCCACCTCAGCCAACAACTATGGTCTGGAAGCTAGTATCCGTCCCAACAAACATCTAATTATCTTTGGTTGGGGCGGTTACACTCAGGCGTACGCGCAGAGAGGTATCACAACCCTAGCTGGTGGTGTTCCCAACGTTGCGAACGGAGGTGTCGTCAACGGACCCAGGGGATCGAAAGCTGATATTTGGTACTTTGCTGGCGGTATTGCCCTACCAGACATTGGTTCAAAAGGCAGCATGTTGGGGATTTTGTTTGGTGAACCGCCGCGCGTAACTTCTAATCAGGCACGCGAAAGCAACTTTGGCAACAGACGCCGTGTTGATGGCAACCCCACTTATCAGGCAGAACTCTTTTACCGCTACAGACTGACTGACCATATTGCCATTACACCTGGTGCCTTTGTCATCATCAACCCCGAAGGTAACAGCAAGAATTCTGCGGATATTGTAGGCACCTTGCGTACTACCTTTACGTTCTAAGAGCTGTTCTGCAATTTTCCTTGCCAGTTATTCTCTTTGTAATAATTGGCAAGGAGAATAACTGGCAATCTAAAGATCTATTTCGGCTTGAAATTTACTAAACCGGGGAACACATTCTTAACCGCTCTTTAACCTAACAATACTAGGATAAGGTCTGCAATAAATGACATGCTGCAACCAAAGATGCCTCAGTTACCTCGACCTAATTCTCGGCGAAGAGTACTTCTGCTTACCATAGCTGCTCTCTCCTTCAGTATCGCTTCCTGTGGTGGTGGCGGCAACACAGGAGGAACAGCAGCGGGAGGGGGAGAAACGAGCCCCGCTGGCTCTAGTAGTAGTCCTGCTGCCAGTACCAGTAGTTCAGGTGGAAATGGAGCTAATGTCTCTCTCCTCGGAACTGGTGGTACCTTCCCTCAACCTTTGTATCAGACATGGTTCACTGATTACAGTAGGAAAAATCCTGGTGTCAGGATTACTTACCAAGCTCTGGGCAGTGCGGCTGGGATTCAACAATTTACCCAAAACCTCGTAGACTTTGGCGCTAGTGATGTGGCAATGACCGATCAGCAAATCGCCAAAGTGCAAAGAGGTGTGGTTTTGTTGCCGATGACTGCTGGAGCGATTGTTATTGCCTACAATGTGGCTGGCGTGCCAACTGGTCTGAAGCTATCTCGCCAAGTTTACCCTGCCATCTTTCTCGGCACTATCAAGAATTGGAATGATCCAAGAATTGCAAAAGACAATCCAGGGGTAAAACTACCAAACTTACCAATCACAGTAGTACACCGCTCAGAAGGTAGTGGTACTACTGGGGCATTCACAGGACACCTGAGTGCAATTGACCCGACTTGGAAAAGCCAAGTTGGAGCTGGAACAACTGTAAACTGGCCGACTGGTGTTGGCGCTAAGGGCAATGCAGGCGTTACGCAACTGATTAAACAAACGAATGGTTCTATCGGCTATGTAGAGTACGGTTACGCAGAAACCCAGAAAGTGCCTTTTGCCCAATTGCAAAATAAAGCTGGGAAATACGTTGAAGCAACACTACAGACAGCTAGTAACACGCTATCTGCAGTCACGCTACCAGCTGACCTACGTGCCTTCATCACCGATCCAAGTGGTGCTAATTCTTACCCGATCGTTACTTACACCTGGCTGTTGGCTTATAAGAAATATGACAACGCTAACAAAGCCAAAGTCCTCAAGGATGTGATTAACTACGGGCTGACTCAAGGGCAAAAAGACAGCGCAAGATTAGGCTACGTTCCCTTACCTAGTAATGTTGTGAGTAAAGTTCAAGCTGCTGCGAATACGATTCAGCCATAGTTTGTAACAAAGTAGATATCGAATAGAGGGTAGAGTGAAAAGTTCTTTATCCTCTATTTTTTGCTGAATAGCGAGCTGCTCGTGCCATAATCGCAAGAGTATGATAGCTCTTTCCCAACGTGACTCTGATTCAGCCAGCTCCAACCAGCTTCTTTGATAAATTGAATGCGGCGATCGCGCGTCATCAAAGCTTGCTGTTTGTCGGGCTCGATCCAAATCCAGAAATGCTTCCCATTCGCTATGGTGCTAAGGAAGATACGGATAGCATCATCAGTGGGCTAAGAGACTGGCTACAATTCGTTATTGCCGAAACATCAGATTTAGTCTGTGCCTACAAGCCCACTCTTGGCTTTTACGAAGCCTTAGGGACTAAAGGACTGGAACTATTACACCAAACCTTGGCGGTTATCCCTGCCCACATCCCCATTATTTTGGATGCCAAACATGGTGACCTCAACACCAATACTATCTTCGCCCGAACTGTGTTTGAAGAGTGGCATGTTGATGCAGTCACTTTGAATCCCTTTGCTGGGCAAGACCAAGTTGCTCCCTTTTTGGTTTACTCTAGCAAAGCAGTATTTGTTCTCTGCTGTACATCTAATCCAGCAGCGATCGCTCTACAAGAGTATCCCAATACCGAGTCTCCCTTGTATTTGCAGATAGTCAAAGAGGCAAAAAACTGGGGAACTCCAGAGCAACTTGGACTGGAGATAGGAGCCACAGCACCTGAAGTTCTGGCACGAATTCGAGCGTTGGCTCCCGAACGCATTATCTTGGCTCGAAGCATCTGGGGGAAGAGTGGTAACTTAACTGATATCCTAACGGCTGGCTTGAATACGAGCGGTGATGGTTTATTAATTCCCGTTCCTCAAGATCTGTTAACAAGTAAGCAGCCAAAAGCACAAATTCAATTTTTACGCGAGGAAGTGAATCAAGTCAGACAAACAATCGAAGGCTCTACCTGCTCAGTGTGGCTACCTGATGTTTGTTTGTTAGATCGGCACCCCTACTTAGACTTAATTTTGCAACTCTATGACATTGGTTGCATTATGTTTGGCAGCTTTGTCCAGGCATCTGGAGCGACATTCCCTTACTATATCGACCTGCGCAAAATCATCTCTAACCCTCAACTTTTCCATCAAGTTCTCAATGCTTATGCAGATATTCTGAAGACAATTGAATTCGATCGCATCGCAGGCATTCCCTACGGCTCTTTGCCCACCGCTACTGGACTAGCACTACGCCTCAATTGTCCAATGATTTTTCCCCGTAAGGAGGTTAAAGCTCATGGTACGCGGCGGCTAATTGAGGGGAATTTCCATCCTGGGGAAAAGGTTGTGGTTGTTGATGATATTCTCATCAGTGGCAAAAGTGCAATGGAAGGGGCACAAAAGCTACAATCTGCTGGTCTGAACGTTCAGGATATTGTAGTGTTTATCGACCATGGGCAAGGGGTAAAAGAGCGGCTCCAAGAAAATGGCTATTGCGCTCATGCGGTGTTAACGATTTCTGAAATTACAGAAACTCTGTATCAGGCTAGTCGCATTAGTAAGGAACAATTTAAAGCTTTGGCAGAGAATGAAGGGCGTTAAGCTGTTCGACCCACTTTCAAAAGCTTCTCTTTCAAGCACAAGTCTACAAGCATCTCAAACGAAACCTGCTGATCTTTAGCAATTTCCAAAAGCTTGTTCATCAAATATCCATCAACCGAAATCAGATAGTGGTTACGTTTGATATCAACATCAAAATGCACTTCTGGCACTTCGTTCTCGTACTCACCCATGTCGTGAGTATCGAAAAATTCTACAAGTTCTTCTGTGGAGTTAAACTGAGGTAATTTTTGAGATTTACTTTCTGCCATATTTCGATTTATTAACCCGGATGCAGCACCTTACACTCAATCCAACATAGCTTCATATTTGTTATGATCGCCGATCCAGAGCCAGTAGTAATCGTTACCTTTTTTCAAAGCCAACGCCCGATAGCCACCACTAATACGTACAGACCAAAGATTCCTTCCTACTTTCTTAAAATGTAGAGAGGGATGCAATTGATTTTCTCGCCAAAGTTGATATGCCTTTTGAGCTTGTTCTTTCACCTCTGGTGATAACTCTGCATACGCTTTCCAGAAATCAGTCGTTGTGAAGGACTTCATCTAGATTTTTTATTCTGTTAGCTGCAATGTCCGCCTCTGCTTTTAAAATTAGGTTGTTCAGTCTTCCTGATACCAAATCAGCTTCAATTTGCTGATCCCACAAGTCATCCAGATAATCCTGAAGCCATGCTGCAAGTTGACGAACGTCATTTTCTGGCAGTTGTTTTATAGCTGTTTCAATCTCTGGCAAATTAGGCATAGAAAAGTTTTTGTTTCAAATATCTCTATGGTATCGCCAGAATACAACCGTCGCCCATGTTGTGAATATACAAAAACGCAGTGTTAAACCGCGCCAATCACCGTAAACGCTTGCTCATCAGCATGTTAGCATTTGGATGAAATGATCGAGCAGATACCAAGCAATGACTGTAGCGAAGCCACATGCTAGATCCAGGCGTAAAGTACTGCTCTATCCTGGCGAAGACGGTTATTTTGTTGTCGAAGTACCAAGTTTACCAGGTTGCATCAGTCAGGGAAA
>JAFASY010000016.1 GCA_019244235.1 Chroococcidiopsidaceae cyanobacterium CP_BM_ER_R8_30 | reverse complement strand
GCAGCTAGATTTAGCGTACCAGTGGTGGGCGCACGACCGACAGCGACAAGCAACTGCGAACCCTGAAGATTTCTTTCTCGATCAACGACTTGAATTTGAAGTTTAGTCGCATGAAGAGCGCGATCAACTCTCAAGACCCTCGCATTTAATAGGAATTCAATGTTCTCTCGTTCCAACAGAGTTTGAACAGCGATCGCGATATCTGGATCTTGTTGCGACAGAATTTGCTCGCTCTGTCCAATCACTGTCACACGAGAGCCAAAACGTCGGAACATTTGGGCAAATTCTAACCCAATGTATCCACTGCCAAGAACAATTAGATGGTTGGGTAGCTGTTCTAATTCCATGATCGACTCACTGGTGAGAAAACCAGTTTCTTCCAGTCCAGGCACTGATGGAATAAGTGGTTTTGTACCTGTATTAATGAATAATCGCTCTGCGGTAAGCTGGCGAGTTTTACCTTCAGCCGTCATCACTTCAATGGTCTTAGGAGCCACAAAACGTCCTGTTCCAATAATTAAGTCGTGACCCAGAGCCGTTTCTAGATTGTGCAAGTTCATTGTTCGCGCAGATTGCACAACCGATCGCTTTCGTCGAATCACTGCTGCTAAATCAACAGTAGGTGGATTGACGTTAACCCCATAAAACGCGCTGTTTCGTACAGTATGTGCAACGTTAGCACTTGTCACCATCGTTTTAGTGGGAATGCAGGCAACATTAATACATCCGCCGCCAATCATGCTTAAACTACGTTCCACAAGGGCAGTTTTCCGCCCGTTTGCAACCAGTGCGGGTGCCAGTGTTTTTCCAGCTTTGCCACCGCCGATAATAATGTCGTCGTAATACTCAGTGTCCACTGTTTTCTCCTTACTAAGGATTGGGCAGCGTAAACGTCACTGTTTCACTGGTAATGACTTTGTGTGTGGGGTCGGCTAGTTCGATCAACACCTTGTGCAGACCCGGTTCCAAACCAACCAGGATAATCGTTTCGCCACTGGTATCGACAAAGTGCCACGGTGCATCATCGACAGTGATGTGGATATGTCCGATGCGCGGCGATACGTCGAGGGCACCTTTGCCAAACACTGGCAACACACGCAGGTTCTCTGTGCGGTACTGGATGAAAACACGACCCTGAGATAGTGGTTCAGGAAGCGGTGGATCGACAATCAGCTTGGGTGATGCTTCATTTTCGATCGCGATCAACGGTGATGGTCCGATAATGTCCCTGGCGCTTAATGTGTGGGTGTTCATAGCGGGTAAGTATCTGAAAGGAGTTGGTAGAATGATCCCTTTGCAGGTGAAGAAGTGCTGTTTCTGTGAGAATACTTGCTACCGCCGTTCCCAAAAAGCGGCGACAGTTGTGTTAATTGCTTTGAGCATGGAGTTTATTTGTTTATCTGTTAAAGATTGAGGTCAGACAATTCAGGATGATCATCGGGACGACGACCCAGTGTCCAGTGGTATTTGCGATCGCTCTCTTGGATGGGCAGATCGTTGATGCTAGCAATCCGCCATCGCATCAATCCATGTTCATCAAACTCCCAATTCTCATTGCCATAAGAGCGGAACCAGTTGCCCGAATCATCGTGCCACTCGTAAGCAAACCGAACAGCAATTCGATTGTCTCGAAAAGCCCAAAGCTCTTTGATTAAACGGTAATCCAATTCTTTAAGCCACTTACGGGTCAAGAACTGTACGATCGCCTCACGCCCTGATACAAATTCTGAACGATTGCGCCATCTACTATCTGTCGTATAGGCGAGTGATACTTGTTCAGGGTTACGTGTATTCCAAGCATCTTCTGCAATTCTGACCTTCTGAATAGCAGATTCATAATCAAAGGGGGGCACGGGTGTCCGATGATTTTCGGATTTATTCATAGTATCTCTATCCCTGTTGAAGAACTCACAACTGCCAGAACAGCTAACGATTTGAGCTTACGTTGAAATTACCTCATCGAGAATGAAAAAGAGATTTGGAGATAGGGGAGACGCGGTGACTCCTAACCAATTTCTTAGTTCTCCGCGTTACCGCGCCCTTCCATCTCCGCGTCTCCCTCTCTGCGTTCTATTGCAGATGTTTCTTCAATTCAGCCGCAGCTTGAACAAAGAGAGAACGAGTCTCTGGAATTTCAGCTAAACCATTGAGCAGTCCGAAGTCATGAATCATGCCGTTGTACTGCACCGTTGTCACCTCTACCCCAGCTTCATCGAGCTTGCGTCCATAGGCTGTGCCTTCGTCATGCAAAATATCGCTCTCTGAAACCACAAGTAACGCTGGAGGCAAGCCTTGCAGTTGCTCAACTGTCGCTTGCAAAGGAGAGGCATAGATATCTTTGCGCTTTTCTGGATCAGGGATGTACATGTCATACATCCACTTCATCGTCGATGCGGACAGGTAACGTTTGTCACCAAATTGCTGATACGAATCCGTTTCAAAATTCGCATCGACGATCGGCCACATCATGATGTGTAACTTGATGTGTGGTCCTCCTTTGTCTTTCGCCTGCAAAGCAGTGACTGCTGTCATATTGCCGCCGACACTGTTGCCAACGACTGCCAGATTTTTGCCATCCACGCCAATCTCCTCACCATGCTCGGCGACCCATTTAGTCGCAGCATAGATTTCATTGATTGCCTGGGGATACTGAGCATCTGGCGTGCGTGTGTAGTTGACAAAGACTCCGGCAAAGCCTGAGAGCACCACAAGATCGCGAACCATACGCTTATGCGTTGGGTAATCACCCAGTACCCAACCGCCGCCATGAATAAAGATGAAAACCGGCAGTGTGCCTTTGACCCCTTCAGGTCGCACGATATTGAGTGTAATCGGGTAACCGTCAGCGGTAATTGTCTTCTCAGACTCTTCAATGCCTGAAAGATCAACTTGAACCGAAGCCTGTGCATCCACGAGTACTTGGCGCGCTTCGAGTGGAGAGAGTGTCTCTAGAGCCTCCTCCCCTGGTGAGTTCAGCTCCTTCAAAAATGCCTTCACTTCTCTGGAAAGACGGGGATCATCTGCAACTTCCAAAATTTTTGCTGCTTGTGAGTTTACTTGAGCAACCATGACATTCTCCTTTAATTAAGTAATGAACAATCTGTTGAAATGGCACCGTTAAATGAATTGATTTAACAGTGATGTTCGATCAGCAGTGATTGTGGAATAGCAATCACTTTCTACGGACATCGTTTTCTAGCCGAAACTATTTGTAACTGGTGGCTAACATAGTGTTCTCCCCAACGTGGGTGGTCAGAAAGCAGCGAATATGGTCTGCAATCGCGTCCCCATCCTCTTCCAGGGCGAAATGTCCCGTATCGAGTAAATGAAACTCAACGTCTTTCAGGTCGCGTTGATAGGGATAAGCGCCTTCAGCAGGGAAGATGTAGTCATTCTTGCCCCAAACAATCAGGGTCGGAGGTTGATATTGGCGGAAATACTCCTGCCATTGTGGATAGAGTGGTGGATTGGTGCCATAGCTATACAGCAGCGCTAGTTGAATCTCACCGTTACCGGAACGATCGAGAAAATGTTGATCAATAGTCCAGGTATCAGGGCTAATCGCTTCTAGATTGCGAACACCGTTAGTATATTGCCACTTCGTTGCTTCCAGGGTGACAAGGTATTTGAGCTTTTCAGCATTCTCAGGTGATCGCTCCTGCCAGTATGCCTTAATGGGTTCCCAGAATTCGCGCAGCCCTTCCTCGTAAGCATTGCCATTTTGCACAATCAGGGCTTGCACTCGCTCTGGATATTTAGCCGCAATCCGATAGCCAATGGGTGCCCCATAATCCATCACATAAAGGCTGTACTTTTTGAGGTCGATCGCGGCAATGAATTTCTCCACAATCTCAGCCAAGCGATCAAACGTGTAGTCAAATTCATTTACAGTTGGCATCGAACTGTTGCCGTAGCCTGGATAGTCAGGTGCAACAAGATGGAATTTATCAGCAAGCGCAGGTATCAAGTTGCGGAACATATGAGACGACGTTGGGAAGCCGTGCAATAGCAGAATCGTCGGATTATCACGGGAACCCGCTTCGCGGTAGAAGATGTCTAAACCATCGATCGAAACGGTGCGATATGTAGTCATGAGATTACTCCTTCTCAGCGTATAAAAATCAAGTGGCAGCGTTTTATGGCAGGTTAATCTATCCCCCGTCCTGACGACGGATCCGCTCTGTGGAAGTAGTCTCGCCAACTTGCAGGTAACGCTTCCAGTTGAGCGGCACGGTGCAGTAACTCTGGGTTGTTTTGCTCACGAACATAAAGCTGAGTGATATCAGCAACTGTGATATTGTTGCTATCCCGGCTTACTAACTCTAAAGTGTCTCCAGCGATCACTTCGCCCTCTTGCAAAACCCGAAAGTAAAATCCGGTGCGACGACTGGCGAGAAATCGTTTCACCATATCCGATCGCCCAAAGCGAATCCCCAGTTTGTAGCAGGGCAGGCGTGGTTGAGTCACCATTAGTTCCACACTGCCGATTTGGAAGCGATCACCAATATTCAGTTCCTCTTCTCTAAATCCCGTGACTGTGAAATTTTCACCAAAGATGCCTGGTGTTAACTCTGTGTCAGGCAATTCACTGCGCCAGTAATCGTAATGCTCGAATGGATAGACATACACAGCTTTGTCCACTCCACCATGAACAGTAAGATCTGCTTGTCGATCGCCGTCAAGGTTGAGTTCACGCACTCTTACTCTAGTATTGACTGGCTCTTTGAAAATTCCAGTGCGAACAGTTTTCCCTTTCCAGGTCACTTCACGCGGCAATCCGACGTTGACAGAGATGAGTTGCATGGTTAACTCCTTTTAGACTTCAAATCTGTGCCATACCACCATCAACAAATAGCTCTATACCGTTCACAAAGCTGCTGTCGTTTGAAGCCAGAAAAACAACGGCTTTGGCAATTTCATCGGGGTTGCCGACTCGTCCCAGCGGGATGGCGCTGGCTTGACTGTCCACGAATTCTTGCAACTGCTCGTTATTCAATCCGAAATGATCGTAACCAGGAGTCGGCACTACACCAGGGCTAACGGCATTCACTCGAATCTTGCGTTCTTTGAGGTCAAGTATCCAATTCCGGGCAAACGATCGCACGGCGGCTTTGGTCGCGCTATAAACGCTGAACGCTGGGGTACCAACGATAGAAGAAATCGAAGCGTTCAGCATGATCGAAGCACCCTCTGGCAGCAGCGGCAAGGCCTTCTGCACGGTGAACAGCAACCCTTTAACGTTTGTGTTGAATATTTTGTCAAAGTGTTCTTCAGTGATTGAGCCAAGTGGGGCAATTTCTCCAATACCAGCATTGGCAAAGACCACATCGAGATGTCCTTGTTCTTGCTTAATTATGGTAAACAGGCAATCGAGATCTGCCAGATTGGAGACATCGCTCTGAACACCCGTGATGTTTTTACCAATAGCTTCTACAGCAGCATCCAGTTCAGCTTGGCGACGACCCGTAATGTAGACATAGGCACCTTCAGCAACAAACTGTTTGGCAGTAGCAAGACCGATACCACTGTTACCACCCGTAACAAGGGCGATTTTTCCTTCCAGTTTTCTCATCATATGAATCCTCTGATTATTGGGTTTAAAGCGGTCAGTTGCTAATGAGAATAGTCATAGTGAGTCATGATATCCTCCTCGGTTAGCTTGTACATCAATTCGAGTTGCCTATATTCTTGCTAAATTACGGAAATTCCTGGTTCTTTTTGGCTGAGTATAAGTTATGAACTACTCCCCACTGAAATACTCGTTGGGATGAGCATCAAAAACCTTAATCACTTGCAGCGACAATGGTTGCCATTATTTGCTCAATAGTCCAGCGATCGGGATAGCGAATTCTATTAATAAACAGAGCGGGCGCAGCCTCCACTCCACTTTGCAGTCCACCTTCGATATCCGCATTGATACGATCGACATACGTTCCCCTGGATAAATCCTGCAAAAATTGAGAAATATCAAGTCCTAAACGATTGGCATACTCCACTAGATAGCCATTTCCTAACTCTTGTTGATGAATAAACAGCATCTCATGCATTTGCCAAAACTGCCCTTGAGCCGCTGCAGCTTCCGCCGCTTCCGCGGCTCGTTGAGCATGAGGATGAGCCTGTACCTGAGGAAAATGACGAAAGATAAAACAAAAATCATTTTCCTCAAAAGAAGGGCTCAACTGTTGTTGAGCGACTTTAATCAATCGGTAGACGTTTGCACTCTGAAAACATTCGTAATCTCCATACATGACGAGTACTACGGTGGCACTTAGCACCCCTTGAATACGATCCTGAGTTGAAGGTGAGACGAATAAAGAATGATGTCTGCGATCGTCAGCCATTTCAGACCTGTCAAGCAAACTTAAACTCTGCAATTAAATTGCTGTTAGCGTTTGCACAAGTACAATATAATAATCCGCTCTTGTATGTCGTCCACCGAGAGTCTACAATTTTGCATAGTCCAAAGATGGGTGAAGCAACCCATCAAAAGTGGAAGCTTATCTCCGACTAAAGTCGCAATCCAAGTTTCAACTAAAACGCAATTTATAAACTGACAAGCCCACGTTTAACAGCAACAATGACGGCTTGCGTGCGATCGCTCACTCCCAGCTTGTTCAAAATACGAGTCACATGCGACTTAACAGTACTTTCACCAATATTTAAAGCAGTTCCAATGTCTTGATTACTCAATCCCTGCGCCATCAAACGGAGTACATCTAGCTCTCGTTCACTGAGTACCGGATTGTTCATCCGTTCTACCAGCTTTCTTCCCACGGTCGGAGAAACATATTGCTGACCACTATGAACCATGCGGATCGCACTCAAAAGTTCATTCGGTTTAGCATCTTTAAGTAAATAGCCCTGAGCACCTGCCTGCAATCCTCGATAAATATCTTCATCACCATCGTAGGTGGTAAGCACAATAATTCGAGCTGACTTAAATTCAGCGCAAATCGCAGTAATGGCTTCAACCCCTCCCATTGCTGGCATTCGTAAATCCATTAGAGTGATATCAGGCTGGTGTTCACGATACAAGTTGATTGCTCGTTGCCCGTCCTCCGCTTGGGCAACCACTGTCATTTCTGGATTGTAATTAATGATATTTGCCAGTCCTTCTGTAACGAGGGAGTGATCGTCAACAATCAGAACCCGAATTTTAGTGAATTGGCTCATGGTGATTTTTGCTCCCGATTGACAGTGACAATAATTTCTGTTCCCTGCCCAGGTTGGCTTTGAATCGCCAGTTGTGCTCCAATCTGCTCTGCTCGTTCACTCATTCCCAACAAGCCAAAGCCACCCAGTGATGTAATACTACCAACTCCAAAGCCCTGCCCATTATCTTTAATGCGCAAAAGACATTGAGCATCGTCGTACACCAGCTCAACTAGAATTTTGCCAGCTTTGGCGTATTTGATGGCGTTTGTCAAGGCTTCCTGCCCAATCCGGAGTAAGTGATTTTCCACTTCGGTTGGCAGGGAGTAAACTACACCTTTGCTTTCGTAGCTCAAAATGGTACTGCTAGTCGCTCGCATTTGATTTACGAGGCGATGCAAGGCACTCTGTAAAGTACCCTCTTCTAACAGTTGGGGACGGAGCGCTGCCACTGAACGACGAGCTTCAGCAAGTCCGGTTCGGGCTAGTTCATCAATCTTTTCCATCACTTCCAGATGGATCTGGGTTGCTTCCAGACCACTTGTCAGCCTTTGTGTTGCAGATCCTACATGGAGCAAAATGCCTGTAAAAGCCTGTGCTAACGTATCGTGAATCTCTCGCGCCATGCGGTTGCGCTCTCCCAAAATGGAAGCTTCCTCAGCACGTTTGCGTTCACGTAGTGCAGCGTTTCGCTGTTCGGTGATGTCTCGTGCCAACCAAATCACTTGATTGGATCGGATGGGTGCAATGCGAGTCGAAAACCAAGTTACTTTCCCAGCCATCAGTAAGCTGTACTCAACAGTGAGTATTTGTTGAGTGCTAAGAACCTGGTGAATGTAATCTAGGAATTGATCGGCTTGCTCTTGTGAGAAGATTTCGTGCAGGGTTTTACCCATCTGTTCTTCAATGGGTCTGTATAATCGATCTACCCCAACTTCGACTGCCTTCACCACTCGTCCCTCAGCCGTTAACACAAAAAGTGGATCGGGAACTGATGCAAATAATGCCCGTAGTTCTGCTTCACTTGCCTGCAATGCTGCCGTTCGTTCTGCGACTTGTTGCTCTAGGGTGCGGTTGTAATCGGCTAGCAGTCGCTCTGCTCGTCTCCGCTCTGAGATGTCTTGAAAGGCTACGATCCCATAAGCCACATTGCCCTGTTCGTCAAAGACTGGCGTTGCCCACGCCTCAATCGGAATTGTAGCGTCGTTTCGGTGAATTGCCATATCATCAACCGTGATACGCTCACCGCGTAATGCACGGACGATTGGCAGTTGCTCACTTGGATATTTGCAATCGGTTCCCGCTCGATAAAACTGATAAACCTCTGCGAACCGATCCGCTGTCACAGCAGGATCGATCTCTTTACCTACTAGCTGAATTCTCCGTTGATTGGCGTAATAAGGACGACCATCCGCATCCACTACTGCAATTGCCACTGGAACCGCCTCTAAGAATTGAGCCATCTGACTTTCGCTCTTCCGTAGCTTGGAATAGAGTTTGGCATTTTCGATCGCAATCGCTGCCTGGGCTGATAACAGATGCAAAACTTGCGTTCGCGTAGCGTCTCCTTCGGAGACTCGATCAGAGGTAAATACTCCAGTTGCTAGTCGATTTTCTAAATACAGCACGCCCACAAGCTTGCCCTGATTCAGCAGCGGCAAACAGAAAATGGATTGAGTTTGATTGTGTTGAATGTAGGGATCATGAATAAAATTACCTTCACAAGTCGCATTATTTAAGATGACCGATTCATGAGTCCGGATCACATACTGAATGATGGATTCGGGTAAGCGATTTGCCATTGGCATCGATTGTAGCACTTGTGTAGCACAGACCTGCTCACCCTCAGCCAGTTCACAAGCAGCCTCGATCGTCCATTCTCCTGCGTTTTCCAAAAGCAAGCATCCGGTTTGTGCCCCAGCATTTTCAATTAGGATCTGCATCAAAGAACGAAGTAACTGTTCTAGTTCAATCTCACTTGAAATCGCTTGAGAGGCTTTCATCACCGTTACTAAATCGAAAGCGACAGATGAGGTGTTAGAAGTGGTTCCAGCAGAGGTGTGAATTGGCGTGTCAGCTATGCCTGACGACTGATGAAAGAACTGTGGATAGCGAATTTCTAAATCTTTGACCTTTGCAATTGCTCCCCAACGTTCATAACAGTAACGAGCTTCCTTCATGTAAAGCTGGGCAATCTTTTCTCGACCACGAGCTAGGTAATATTTGGCAGCTAACTCATAGCCTAAAGCTTCTTCTTGAAGATACTCGTTTTCTTTAGCACCCTGAATGGCTTGTTCGTAAAATTCTTCTGCCTCAAACAATTGACCCAAAACTCTCGCCGTTTCTGCTTGTACCAGATGATATTTATGTAAATAATTCATGGGTGCATATTGCGCCCATTGCTTCATTTTCTCCTGGCTAACAGCAACTTTTTCCAGAATTTCTGCCTGTGTCTCAACGCTGCTTTCAATGTATATGGCAAGTCTTGCCAAAGCAGCATAGAGGTAATAAATAGGAACAAAAGCTGTGCCGACTATTTGGGTCAAATAGTGCTCTGCTATCGTTGCATTCCCGACTGCCTGGTCGTACTCAGAAAATAGATAGCATAGGAGAAGTTTATTAGCATAGACATCAAAAATCGAAGTTCCATCATTTGCTACTTCATGTTGTGGTAATCTATCTTTCTCATTGTAAAATTCACCAGCTAGATGGATTGGATTGTTTGAGCAGTCCATCAAATTTGCGACCACTTGCTGGAATATTTGATTCCAGGTCAGCGCCGTTTCCTGTTTAATGCGACAGATTGCCTCATTGTATATTGTCATCTCGCGGTTAACTTCTATGAGTTCATTTCCAACCGTGTAGAAGTTGAAGCAATAAGCGTGAGCGGCATAGGCAACAAACTCCAAATCTCCGGTTTCTAGTCCACTGTGGTAGGCTTTGAGTAATGGCTGAAAAGTGTTTCTAATATGCTCTTTCCAATGAATGATGAAAACATTCACAATCAGCAATGTTCTAGCACTAAGTGAATGAATATTGGAGTGCGACAACAGTCTTAAAGCGAGCCGTCCAAATTTGTAGCCCGTCTCAATATCTCCAACCTTTCCACATAGAATTAATCCAAAGTTGGCATATGCAAAGGGAGACACAATCGCATTCCCATACTCTATTGACAAGCTGACTTGTCTAGATACCAGTAGCACCATTAAATCAGGAGCAGCAATCCAAGACGAAATCGTAATTCTAGATAGAATTCGCATCACTACTAACTTATCCGGTTCGCTCATTTCTGGCAAATAAGTCAAGTCCTCGATCGATTTCTGTCTAAAGAGGTGTGAGATTGCGTCTAGTTCAATCTGAATATCTGATTGGCTTGGCTGTTCGGGGACACTAATCCCAAATTGTGGCAGAACTTGTAATGTGGAATGGATTGCTTTTAATGGCTGACCCTGCGCGATATAGGTCTGAATTTTGACTTCGTAAACTTTTACGCTGTCAAGAACCGTTTCAGCTTCTTTTAGAACGATCGCTGCCCAAGATTCTACCTGCTCAAACTCACCGCACAAATATGCGACTTCTGTCGTCTCTAGATATAGCTCTAAGGTCAGCTCGTAGTTTGTTTGCCAGCTAGAACCAGCTAGCCACGTTCTTCCAGTAGCCAAATAGTTTTGAGCAGTGTTATAAGCGATCACGGCTTTTGCTTTCTGACCTGCCATCAAGTTCAATCTGGCAATTTCATCTCGTTCTGCTTGATTAGTAATCAGTTTAATCCCATGACTGAGATGATACACAATTTCAAATAGTCGATCTGATAGTCGATTTGGCAACGCTTCTTTAAGCAAATTACGACCAATTTGAAGATGGACTATTTGTTTATTTGACTCATCAATTAGATCGTAAGCTGCCTGCTGAACGCGATCGTGCAAGAACTTATAGTTTTGCACTAACAAGTCTTCGTCTAACTCAGAGAGGGGTTGAATGAATCCAGTTTCTATCGCTGTTAATAAATCCTGAAAAACAACTTCAGGCGATCGTTCACACACGATCGCCAACGTCTCCAGATCAAATTCAGCCACGATGCAAGCGGCTAATTGAAGAATCTGCTGTGTTCCCTCTGGTAGTTTCTTCAACTTGCTCAGCAGCAAGTCCACGACATTATCGGTAATATTCTGAGCTTCAATCTGAGTAATGTTCCACTGCCAGCTTCGCTGCTCAATATTAAAGTTTAATAGATTCTCACTGTACAGCGATCGTAAAAATTCACCCACGAAGAAGGGATTACCCTCGGTTTTACGCAGCACTAATTCAGCCAAAGGACGAGCAATGCTGGGATTTTGATGAAGTGTCTCGGCCACCAATTGAGCTAACGGTTCTAAAGTTAAAGGTGCCAAATTAATCGTCTGAAGCGTTGCTCCTTGTTGTCGCAGTCTCTCCAGCGCTAGTGCTAATGGATGAGTTGAACTCACTTCATTATCTCGATAAGCTCCAATCAAAAACAGAGCTTGAGTCTGCTCATCAAGCAGCATTAGTTCGATTAACTGAATTGTGGCGGAGTCGATCCACTGCAAATCATCTAGGAAAATGACCAGCGGATGTTCTTTAGAGCAAAATACCCGAATAAACTGCCCAAAGACACGATTGAAGCGGTTTTCGGCTTCCGTTGCTCCAACGGACGGCACAGGTGGCTGCTTGCCAATGATTAACTCAACCTCCGGAATCACATCAATTATGAGTTGTCCGTTGCTACCTAATGCTGTAAGTAGGCGCGATCGCCACTGTTGCAATTGTGCATCAGGTTCACCTAGCAGTTGTTGCACCAACTTTTGCAACGCATGGGCGATCGCGCTGTAGGGAATGTTGCGCCCAAATTGGTCAAACTTACCAGAGACGAAATAGCCGCACTTTGCTGTGATGGGTTTGTAGAGTTCTTGCACTAAGGCTGATTTGCCAACTCCGGAGTAGCCAGAAACCAACATCATTTCAGTGAGCGAGTTTTGAGCTTTGAGGTCTGAGTTTTGAGCTGCAAAGGGCGCGCCGCTGGAGCGGCTTCGAGCGGAACGTTGAGTTGGGCTTTCTAACTGAGAACTTAAAACTGAGAACTTAGAACTTCCTACTCTCTCAAATGCTGCTAATAATGCTGCAATCTCTGCTTCTCGTCCATACAACTTCTGGGGAATGTGAAACTGATCGGAAACCTCTTGTAGACCCAGTTGGACATTACCAATTTGCCCTGTTTCTGTAAGTTGTGCTGCACAACGTTCTAAATCTCCTTTGATACCCCAGGCGCTTTGATAGCGATCTTCTGCATTTTTCGCCATCAATTTCATCACAATGTCTGAAACAGCTTTAGGAATTGCTGCGTTCAGCTCACACGGGAGAAAAGGCTGTTTGGCGATATGACAATGAACTAGCTCCAGAATGTTCGTAGTTGGAAATGGTAACTGCTTGGTGAGCAGTTCATAGAAGGTGACACCCAGTGAGTAAAAATCAGTGCGGTAATCAAGCAGGCGGTTCATCCGCCCAGTCTGCTCTGGTGACAGATAGGCAAGAGTACCTTCTAACTCATGAGGACTTCTAAAGGTTGGATTGGTGCGGTTGAAGCGGGTAGCAATGCCAAAATCAATAATTTTGACTACCCCCGTAGCTGGATTAAAGACAATGTTGCCAGGGTTAATATCTTTGTGAATGACTCTAGCCGCATGAATTCTGCCCAAGATATCAGTGATATTGATGGCTAATCGTAAGAAATTGGATAAGGACGTGGGGAACAAGTCAGGCTGTTGCCGCATCCAGTGCTCTAAAGACTCGCCGCCAAAGTCCTCCAGCAGAATAACAAGTGTACGCTGATAAGTTTGCTGACCGTATGCCCCAATTACTCCTTCAAGGTTAAGGGATTTGGTAATTTGATATTCTTGTCTGTAGCGAATTATTTCTTTTGGAGAGGGATAATCTTGCTTCAGCACTTTGGCAACGACCGCACGATTGTCTTTTGCTCTAATGCCCCGATAGACCAAAGATGCCGAACTCTCATAGATTTTGCTTTGAAGGGTAATTCCAGGTAGGGCAATCATAGACGCTCTCCTGATGAATTCGCATTCAATGTATAAAGGTCAAGGCTCTTTATGGATTGCAGGGAGCTGGATTTTCGTGGCAGTCAATGAGGATATAATACCTACTCTGACTAGCTTTATCAACTGATCAAACCGTGACCATTCCTGCGCTGATTAATCTCCAGACCTTAGTTGACGAACAAAAATGCTATGAAACCGTGCGCCAGCTGCGATGGTCAATTGAGGCGCTCCATGCGACCGGGAGTCATTGGCTCAATCCGTAGCTGAAGTAAACGCTCACGAACTGTATTTTCCAAGTATTTGCTATCTAAGGAGTAAACTACGTCTAGCCGCTACGCTGAGCTAGACGCTTTTAATAGCCCTCTAGTTGTCTCGTCCAAAGGACAAGATAACCAGGAACCTTTAACGGGCGAGTTTACATAGGTCGCCCCAAGCAGAGCAATTACCCTCGAACCGTTGGTGTCTGCGTCCCCAATCCAATCGCAGGATCGATTGATGCATTTGAATTTCTTGTTAGTTCTCACGCCAAGATAAAGACAGCAATGGCAAGTTTGAGAAGTATAAGCAGGAGGGACAATAACGACTTTAACGCCTTCTTTGATTCCTTTATATTCCAGGAAATTTCGCAACTGATGAAATGACCAAGAATTAGAGCGCCGCCGCTCTGTTTTATCCTTGGGTTGTTCATTTGTTCGCTCACGAATTCCCGTTAAATCCTCAATCGCTACTATGCTGTTTAATTCCTTAGCTTCGGTAATTATTCTCTTACTGATATTGTGATTTAGCCAGGATTGAAATCTTCTCTCTCTCCCCGATAACCGTTGCAAAATCTGTCGGCATCTACGCCGCGTAGACCTTGTGCCTTGGGAAGCACGTCTTTGCAGAGAAGCTCGAACCCTAGCAAATTCATCTCTAACTTGGTTTATCTGTTTGCCATCCCAACCTTTATCTGTACTCGTTTTTGCTATTTCTCGACGACCAAAATCGACTCCTATCACCTTTCCAATTTGAATAGGTTCTGGAGTCTCTGATTTAAGCTGAATATGCACATAAAAATTATCATCGCGGTGTAAACAAACCTGAGCGGAAGTTGGTTTCTGCCCTGTGAGCTTACCGCGATGATAATTACTAGCATTTAAAGTGATTCTTTCTCTTCCCCTAACCGTACTCAAACTAACTGTCCAGTCTTTTTCTCGAAAAGTGAAAGTATCTTTGTCGCAATCAAAACTGGTTGGTTTAAACCCCTTAACTTTCCTGCCTTTGTGTTTCGCAGTTAAACGATTAGCCCCAACCCTCGCACAAGCCCTAATGATATGGTTAGATACCAAATTAAAGTTTTCTTTGGCATCGTTGTAAATCACTGCCTGGATTGAGTTGCGGTTAGTGAGAGTTGGCTTGACAGAGGAATTGATCAACTCACAGCACGACGCAAACTCCAGAGCAGTATCCTTGAGTTTGGTATACTGTTCTGGGGTAGGTTGAAGTTTTACAACTAGCGTCAGTACTTGGTTCATGCATATAATATTACCACAAGTGTAGACTTGTTGACAAGCTCATCCCCATTGAGGGGGAGAGCGGACAAGCGATTCCCCTACGACCCGCCTTCGGCTGAGGTCATAGCCCCTCGCGAGTTTGGTGGGGCAGGACATTCTCGGTAAGCCACTCTACCAATTGACGGGTGTCTCTGATGAGCGAAGATCTCGAAGAATTAATGAAATAGCCCTGTTTGCGATCGCTTACAATAAAATCAGAACTCTTGCCGCAGCCTTCCATGCAAATTGTTCTACCACCTGAACTTGAAGACCTTGTACAACGCCGATTTGATAGTGGTAAATATCAAGCGGTTGTGAGTCAGGCAGGCTGTATTGTTCTGGCAATTTGGGAAAAACCAGTTTCTCTATGGTCCTAATATCTGCTCAACCTTATGACTATGAGTTACCCGTTTCTAGTAGTCTCGCTCTGCTGATTATCGACATGCAGCGAGATTTTTTGGAGCCAGGTGGCTTTGGAGAGTTGCTTGGCAATAATGTCAGTCGCTTACAGGAAATCGTGCCCACTGTCAAGTTGTTACTAGAAGCCTTTCGGTCCCAAAAACTGCCAATTTTCCACACTGTTGAAGGTCATTTACCTGACTTATCAGATTGTCCAAGAGCAAAGCAAAGGCGAGGTCAGGGCGAGCTGAGAATAGGTGATGTGGGACCGATGGGAAGAATTTTAGTTCTAGGCGAACCTGGTAACGCTATTATCCCACAACTGGAACCTCTGCCTAATGAAACAGTAATTACTAAACCTGGTAAGGGAGCTTTTTACGGGACCAAACTAGATACGCTCTTACATGAACAGGAGATTACCCATCTGATTATCGCTGGAGTCACGACAGAAGTCTGCGTTCAGACGACGATGCGAGAAGCTAACGACCGAGGATTTGAGTGCCTACTAGTAGAGGATGCTACCGAGAGCTACTTTCCAGAATTTAAACAATCCACGCTAGAAATGATTCGGGCTCAAGGTGGCATTGTCGGTTGGACTGCACCTGCTGCAAACGTTCTACAAGCTTTGGAAAAATCGCACAACTAGAGGTTTTTATGACTCAAGCTACAACCAAACCACTTACTTTCAAGGAATTTTTAGAGTCACGTCCAGAAGATGGACGCTTTGAACTTGTTGATGGAGAAATCGTGCGAATACTTGCAACTAGGCAGCACGACAATGTTGCAGAATTTATCAGCGATCAGCTCAAAGCTGAAAAGAATCGACTGCAAATACCGTTTAGAGTTTCCGGTCGAATTGTTGTTAGAACACAAACTGCGGACGGTAGAATACAAGGTCGCCATCCTGATGTGAGCGTAGTAGACCAAGTGCTTTGGGATTCAAACCCACTTGCTTACTCTGCCCTAACCGAACCGCTCCAGCTTGCCGTTGAGGTAGTATCAACTAACTGGGAAGATGATTACATAGACAAGTTGGATGAGTATCAGCGCTTGGGCATTAAGGAATACTGGATCGTGGACTATTTAGCAATCGGTCCCCGTTCCTATCTTGGCAATCCCAAAGTGCCAACAATTTTTGTCCATCAGCTGATTGATGGTAGGTATCAAGCGCAGGCATTTACTGGCAGTAGCAGAATTATTTCTCCTACGTTTAGTGAATTACAGCTAACGATTGAGCAGATTTTAGAACAGGCTTGAGGAGCAATTGTCTAGCCTTTCCCTTTTTGCAGCAGATAAGCATGAATCAATGGGTGTAGATCTATTTCTTTTAGAAAAACAGAATTCAAAACGCTAGTCAGGGAAATAGTATCTAAAACTACAAAACATTTTAAGTATTTTGTATACTGTACACAAAACAAAAAAAATCATAATTTACGGATAAGCCAGGAATTGTGATGCGCAAAAAGCTAGCGGCTCTTCTAAAAGCGCATGGTGAAGTGGAGCAAACTAGGGACAATAGAGATCGCCAACTACTTGAAATCTCATAAGAAGAATACTTTAAGAAAAAAATGAGTTACCGAATTGCAGAGGTAGAAAAGACTGTAGGAATTGAGGCACATGGCATTGAGCGAGTCTCTCCAGAAAGGCGCACTCACGTTCGGATCTTTGACAACTTTACCCTATGGCTCTCAGCCAATTTAGTCATTTCCACAGTTACCCTTGGCTCACTAGCTATTGGCGTTTTTAAACTTGGTTTTTGGGATAGTGTTGCTGCGATCGCGATTTTCAATCTACTTGGCATCCTGCCAGTTAGCTTTTTCTCCACACTAGGTCCAAAATTAGGACTGCGTCAGATGACGATCTCGCGGTTCTCGTTTGGCTGGACAGGTGCCAAAATTATGGCACTATTATATTTGTCAATTGCGATCGCTGGCGCTAATAGCTTTGCCCAAACCCTCGAAGGCTTTCTACTGCTTGTTGCCTACTGGCTTGGTCCCTGGTCAATTATTTTGATTCTAGAACACTTTGTATTCCGGCATGGAAGTTACAATGTCGATGACTGGGATATCCCAAGCAGATTACCTGTAGGTTGGGCGGCGAGCGTATCACTCATAATTGGTCTTTTCGGAGTCTACCTGGGTGCAGCCCAAGAAAAATTTGTGGGACTGATTGCTGGCTTGCTTAATCAGCCATATGGCATCGACATTGGCTTTGAGTTGGGTATCATCTTTGCTGGTGTAGCCTATTTGTGCCTACGACAGATTAAATTACAGGACAGTGGTCGATAGATGCAGGTAATCGTATCTTTCAATTGTCATATCCGTAACGTTCAATCAGCTTTTTCTGTCTTTCAGCCCAATCCTGACTCTCTCCTCCTCCTCCAGCAAAAGCTTTCAACTCGCTATCGTCTAACTCCTCCTTATCCTGTGCCGTCATTTCCTCCATTACAGCGGCATACTCTGCCTCATTAAATTCGAAACCCTTTTGTTTCGCCAGCTTAACTACTGTAGATGGACTGTCAGCAGCTCCTAGCTGCGCGTGCATTGCTGGGTCTGCAGCAATAGCTTTAAAAAAGTCAATAACAGCTTCTTTAGACATAATTCACCACTTTATTTTGATATGGATATGCTTATTCTAATGTTGAGGTGGCTCTTTAGATCTGTAGCTTAACTAACAATAGGATTTTTCTATCCTCACAAAATTTTTGCAACACAATTCACACCGTTTTGATGAATTTGCTGTAAAGGGAGACTACCACCATCTATGATGGTGCCACCCTCCAAAGCCGAACCCGAAATCGAAATTGAAAGCAGGATTTGGATAGTTGTAAATCACAGGAGGCGGAAGTATAACCACCCTTTGTCCAGTATAGGGACGATTGAAATAGCCGTCTTCAAACCCACGAGCAAATTCCCCGCCTGCAGTTCGAGGTCGGTAAGGTTTTCCATCCCGAGCGCTTTGTTGTCCTTGTCGAAAACCATCTGCATAGGCATGGGGATGATCGGCTGCCCAGGAATTTTGACTTACCTGGCGACCAGTAACATAATTTCCGTTGATGATCGCTTCATCTGCTTTAACGGCTTGAGGAGAAAGTAGAGATGTTGATACAGTAGCTAAGCCTAAAAAAGCAGCTAGAACTAATTTTTTCATGCTCTTCGCTCCGATTCAAACTGATCAGTTATAGTGTTCACTCTCATTAAGTTATGTGTAAGGTCTCTATAACCTAACTTGGTAAAACTAAGCCTTGTGTTAGCAGTCGGGATCGCAGCTATGTGAGTTAGAATTTTATTCCCTTCAAGCAGTAGAGAATAAATTGGTTTCTAGTCTTTGTCCTCTTCTACCTTAGGGAATAAGCCTCTTTGAACTCCCATAACGGCATCTACCAACCCTAGTCCATCTGGCTTACTTAAAACTTGAGCCTTACCTATTTGTCTAGTATTTTTATGATAACAATATCAGAGGTCTGTGGTTTGTTTGAAAAGTTCGGTTAGCCCGCTATGAGAGAGCTATAAATTAGTGTTTACGGAACGTAAGCTCTGCGTAGAATGACTATTGCCATCTTCTATCCATCGTGCAACTACAGGCATTCACAAGAGCTTAAAGCAATCTTTTTTCTTAATAAATGTGCTTTTAACTACATTAATTCACAGGGATAACCGTTAAAGTTTCGTCCACGTAGTAGTATTTAACACAGTAAAACATCATTCTTTTTGTATTTTTTTACACAAAAAGAATGATTTTAAGAAGTGTACTGTATGCGATGTGGTGTCAGTGTGTGTTGTGTGTGAGGAGTAATGATCAAAACAACTCTAGTATGGAATTTCTTAACGATAACATCGGTCTTTGTCTGTAATATCTTTGCGATCTCGTCTTCGGTGATGGCGAATGAAACGCTAAAAGACACAAAGCCATTACCTCCAATACCAACCGATGTAAATGTAACTGCACCTGAACATTTAGACCCGTTGAGTGGACAGGATACTGATGTGAAAGAACCATTGGCACAAGTCACCTCAGTATCTCAACTGTCAGATGTTAAACCGACTGACTGGGCTTTTTCAGCGTTGCAGTCTTTGGTAGAGCGTTATGGTTGCATTGCTGGCTACCCGAATGGCACTTATCGAGGTAACCGAGCAATGACTCGATATGAATTTGCGGCGGGGTTAAATGCTTGCCTTGATCGGATCAATGAATTGATCGCAGCAGGAACATCTGGTTTAGTGCGACAAGAAGACGTAGCGACTATCCGACGGCTAAGCACAGAGTTCGCTAATGAATTAGCAACTGTTAAAGGACGTGTAGACGTTTTAGAAGCCCGCACGGCTCAACTCCAGGCAAATCAGTTTTCTACTACGACGAAATTCAATGGTCTTGCCTTTTTAAACCTGACCACTGCCAAGGCTCCTCATCCAATAAGAGTAGAAACCACTCCCGATACAGTTGAGCCAGCCAATGGCGACTTGTCAGGAAGAAGGCCTGGGCGAGATCCCGTTACCAATAGACCTTTGTCTCAACGGGTCGGTAATCCCAACACGACCTTCAGTGATTATGTGTGGCTGACCTTCAACACTTCATTTACGGGCAAAGACTCTTTAATTACTCAGCTACGTGTGGGGAATGGCATATCGCCTGCCAACCAGTTTGCCTCTGGGGGTATGTTTAATACGTTTGGCGTGCCTTTTACTGACCAGTCTAGCTTTTCTCCCAATGGTCAAAATATAGTTGTCGTCTCAGAGTTGTTTTATTCTTTTCCAGTCAATAATAACATTCAGATAGCAGTCGGTCCTCGGCTGAACTGGTATCGCGTGTTCGACAACAACCGCTTCACCTTTATTCTAACAGGGGCAAGTAGCTTTAACTCTAGCGGTAGTACCCTGCTCAACAATGTCGATCGCGGTTCGGGAGTATTCGTACTGTTAAAACCAAGCAAGGTATTCCAGCTTAATATCGGCTATATCGGTGAGAACACTGACTTCCTACCTAGCGGCATCTTTCAGACGTCTTCCGATCCAACTAGAGGTGTATTTGGTGGCAATTACTCTGCCACAGCTGAAGCTGTCTTCTCGCCAACTAATAATTTCAATATCAGATTCCTCTACAACCGTTCCCGCATTCAGCAGATCTTCGGAATAGTCGGTCAACCGGAGGGAGAGCCTCTTTATGGCGAGGCAGATGACGGTTTTGGTGGTCCGCTCAGAAGTGCCACAGCTGATACATATGAAGCTAACTTTGATTGGTTAATCACCCGTGGCTTTGGTATATTTGGACGTTATACCTACGGAAGTACACATTTAACGCCGCGGAACTTGAACCGTCCTCGCGGTGATGTCAATGCCCAAGCAGTTCAAGGCGGGCTTGCTTTTCCTGACTTAGGGAAGGAGGGAGCACTAGCAACACTATCTTATGTCATACCGTTCTCAATTCTGGACGGTCGGAGGTTTCTCATCTCTAATGTCGGGGATGGTGGAATTGAGAATGATTTTGAAGCTACTTACTATTTTCCTGTAACTGATAATATTGCAGTTGTTCCCGCGTTTTACCTAATTACACGAGCGAATAACTTTAAAAGCAATGGTCCTATCTATGTCGGTAACGTACGGCTACAGTTTAGCTTTTAAAAGCTCGGCAACTGGGAGAAAGCCAGGGGACGGTTTCATCTAAATTGATCAATCCCCTATCTTTTGTAGCCAGAAACACTTTTGTAGCCAGAAACACTTTACAGACAGAGCTGAGTATGCTTATAGTATAGATGTAGAGTCACTAAGAAAAGCCTTTAGCGAGTTTTTGCTCTGTCGCTCTACAGATTTATTACGAATAGCACTAATGTTACTTAACCAGCACTGCCAGTGCTGTGAGCTGTTTAGAGAAGACATTGCAGGTGGAACTTTGCAGCTCTGGCATGGAGGGTAAGTGTATCTTTGTCAAGAGCTGACTTCTATCTAAATAAGACGATATTAAACCATACTCTTTGTAGCGAAGCGCTTGGAGCGCATTAGATACAAAGAACCTATTCCTTATGGGATTAATCCTTATCCAAGAATGGTTATATCAATTCGCAATATGCCTTCGGCAACGCTAAGCCGATGGCGCAATTAGCAATTGAAATGAGCCAATAAGAGCGCTCTCTTGAGGCTTCAGATCTGTAGCAGGCATTTATAGTGAATTGGCATTAGACGGAGATTATATTAGTTAGTTTATCAAATATATCTGCCAACTCTGCGGAGGGGGTCATGTACAGGCAATGCCCTGTAACGGCGTCGCCTGCACATGACTTTATAGAAGTGCTTAGAAACAACCTTTGAGAAAAGATGATTAACAATTCTATTGAAGCTAAGTTTGCATTTCAAGTGATGTTGCGATTTCTAAGAATCGCTCATGAACCGTTGAGGCAGCTACTCAATCAATGTCAGTTATCTATTGGATTGACACTGTTTGGCGATTCGGCTTTCTTCATTGACTCTAAATCTCTACCTATAGTTAAGGTTCTAGGGCAAGAACAAACCCAAAATCTAGCTTTGATAGCCGAAACATTAGGATTCAGATGGATTGTAATTCGCTATGGCAGAAAGCTTCTATATACCTTTAATGTTGATGCCGTGTTGCAGAAAAATTAAGAACAACATCCAATAGTTATAATCCGGTTAGGAACATGAATAGAAGCAATATACAGCTCACCAATTTCTTACAGCAGGAACTTGGCATTGCAGTTCCATCTATCAACATGGCACTGCGTCTTCATGCTCAGAATGCTGCTCCTTTACCTATGATTCTTTGGCAGTATGGCTTAGTTTCTTTGCAACAACTTGAAAAATTTTTCGACTGGCTAGACGATCAAGCAGAGTCGCAGCAACGCTAATAAACAACCAGTTATCAGAGCGGTTTATTTTAACTTCCTCGATAGGTGCTATACGACCAGGGTGAAACCAGAAGTGGTACATGATAGTGTGCGGTCAAATCAGCAATGCCAAATTGGAGGGGTATGCGATCCAAAAAGGGTGGATCGGGCAACTCGTCTGTAAAACGTGCAAAGTATTCGCCAACTTTGAAAACCAACTCGTATATGCCAACAGTTAGTTCTACATCGACTAGTAAGGGCACATCGGTACGCCCATCTGCATTCGTTACTATCGTTTTAAGCAAACTTTTTTGTCTGGACTGAGTATCGATTGACCAGAGTTCTATGGCTAGACTAGAAGCAGGACAACCGTGAGCAGTATCAAGTACATGCGTCGTGAGTTTTCCCATACTTTATCCTTCAATGTAAAGGTCCCGCCAGGATTGTTCTTGATATGGCATTGAGGATGTCTGTTCCATCTTCGTGCTTGAGTTCCTCGTACCACTGTTGGGTTTTCTCTGGCTCTTTACCGTGAGTCATATTCGAGCGCTTTCGCGCTCTTGTAATCACATCAGCAACACGATCTTTACGGGCAGCTTCGTAACGCTTTAAGGCATCTTCAACACTAACGTTAGTCGTTTGCAAATAGGTAGCCAATACTAGGGCATCTTCCATTGCTTGACAGCCACCCTGTCCTAAATCAGGAGCAGTGCTGTGTCCGGCATCTCCCAGTAGGGCAACACGACCGCGTACTAGGGTTTGTAGAGGTTCAATATCGTGAATTTCAACTCGATTCGTCTTAGGTGGATCGAGGCGTTGAATTAACCTTTGAACTGGAGCCGCCCAACCTTTGAAGAAGTTTGCCAGTTCTTCCTGGTAGGTTTCAGGTTGGCTTACAGTACCTTTGGGCAATGGTACGTCGAAGAAGAAGTAAAAGCGATCGCCCCCTACAGGCATCATGGAGGCGCGTTTGTGTTCGCCAACATAGACATCCCAGCTATTCTTGGAAGCTAAATCTTCACTAGCGGGAACTAAACCGTTCCAGTTAACATAACCCACATAGCGCCGTTCAACTGCATGACCTAAAACATAGCTCCGAGTCATAGAATGGGTTCCGTCTGCTGCAACCAGAACCTCTCCTGTAGCTTGGCGTCCATCTTCAAAGATAGCAGTCACACTGTCGGCATCTTGTTTAATGGCAACGCACTTAGATTTAAGCTGAACGTTTTCTACACCAAACTCATTCAGCAACATACCTTGCAAATCAGTACGGGCAACAGGATAGGGGCGTTGCCCAACGCACTCGATCAGGGGCTGCAAACTGAAATCAGTAAGCTTTTCTCCTGTATTGCTGTAGTATGCTACGCGATCCATCTGTCCCCCAAGGCGAGCAATTTCTTTGCCTAAACCCAGACGATTGAGGACTTTGACACCGTTTGACCAAAGAGAAATGCCTGCTCCTGCTGGTCGCAGTTCGCTAACGCGATCGTAAATCTCAACCTCATATCCTACCTGACGCAAAGCAATGCCAGTTGCCAAGCCACCCATCCCGGCTCCGATAATTATGACCTTTAAGTTATCCATACCGTAATTTTCCTCCAATACTGGTACGACAGCGATATGAACAAACGTTAGGTCATCGTGATTGTTATTAGCTGAACGACAAAGCCTGAATGTATTGTGTGAATTGCTCTATAAACCCTATATACAACCTAGGTAGAAGCGCAATTGTAACTTTCAATACACTTTCTGACTCAAATAGCGCAACTTCAGAGAGTGAGGAATAGAAATTTGCCAGATCTGAATTAGGGGAATTATCTGGCAGTTGCGTAATTTACAGAACGAAGGAAACTGTCAACTTAATGCGGCGTAATGTAAGGTTGTTTCTGTGAACCGGGAGATGGAGGTAAACCAACAGGAGGGATTGTGCTGCCGGGCTTGGTTGTGTTGGGATTGCCGGGAGGGTTAGTACCAGATGGAGTTGTACCATTATGGTCACTGTTAACTGGTGCCGTTTGCTGCTCGGAAGTAGGAGGGTTGGCTGGAGTTGTACTAGGAGGAGTGCTGCTAGCAGGTGTACTTGTACTACTACAGCGAGAATTTTGGGGAAATTCCTTACATAAAAGTGTCTGAGCTGCTGGGGTAAGTTTGACATCTGTGCTGGGGCCACTTGATTGAGCAGCCGCAATTTTGCAGGTTGTTGTCAGAACTAAGGCTGTACCGAGAAAGGTTAGATACTTAACTTTCATCACTTGCAGATTGAACTCGTTGATTTGTATAGTACTGTAAAGGGTTTGTCGGAGAAATTCATTAGAACTAGTTTTTCACGAGAAAAGAGCGATTTTGCATTTGTTTGCAGATTGCTGTAGTTGGACGAGGAATTCGGTATCTTTATGGGTAGCAGGTTCAGTAATTCTGTATATTTTGCCAAAAGCTTTTAACCCTCTTCAAGGGGATGAGAAGTCAGCTTTTCCTTACCAAGACTATGCCAAACTCCGATTCTGGTCAGCCACAAACATTTCACCCTGGACAACAATGCTTAGTTGGACAAAGCTATAACGCCAGCCCTGTCTTCCTCCCTTCAGATCTCGCCCTCCACAGGGTAGAATTGCTGTTTTTCCTCTATCTCCTGCTTGCGCTCTTAACGGGAATATACTTTACCTATCGCACGACCGCACGGCAACGGCGCACTCAAGCTCTAGAAAGGTTGTTTCGCCTCAGCAGTCCACCCAGATCTATTTATTCTGAGGAAATGATGACAGCAACGACGAAAAGCCGAATCTATGAGCCGATTCCTTTGTCAATTAGTAAGCCAATTGCAGATACGCTTTCGGCTCTAGATATTCCTCTAGGACATGGAGGATTTGCCCGAGATTACATAGTGGGTTTGACCGCTGGTGACCAAGTCGTGATTGAATTAAAGTCCGAGAGGTTTGATACCTTTGTCTCGCTTTTAGCCTCTGACGGCAGCATAGTGGGCGAAAATGATGATGGTCCTGATGGCACTACCAACTCACTACTAAATATCTGCATTCCCATATCTGGTAGCTATACTGTACGGGTGCAAGCCTCTGGTGCAGCCAAAGCCGTTGGTCCTTTTACCCTATTTGTCAGGCGCTTGCGTCCGAAATCATGCATCCAACAACTCTGAGCAAGTAAAGTTTCTAGCTTTGGACGGTTGTGTGCAAGAGATACATCTAAGTTAAAATTTGAACCAATTTTTAAGAATTAAGCATGTCTAATCTAGGGGAACAGCAGCGTCAAGCGATAGTAGCCCGCCGAGTTATCAATAAAGCTAAAAGTTTTTTTAAAATTCTGGGACCTGGTTTTGTAACTGGAGCGGCAGACGATGACCCTTCAGGGATTGCTAATTTTTCCCAAGCCGGAGCTCAATATGGATTGAAGTTACTGTGGCTAGCTCCATTTATTTTTCCATTGATGGTTTGTATTCAAGAAATGAGTGCTCGCATTGGCCTAGTGACTCGTCGAGGCATCATCACCATTATTAAGGAAGAATATCCACCTTACGCGTTATGGCTAGTCGGGCTGCTTGCCATTCCTGCTACTATGATCAACGTTGGCTCTGACCTATTGGCAATGGGCGCTGTTTCTCATATGCTGCTCCCCCAGGTTTCAACGGCTGTGTTTAGCATCATTGCAGGTATCCTGGTTCTGGCAATACTGTTCCTGCTTAATTATGAGCGGGTGGCGTCGGTGCTAAAATGGGCGGCTTGTGTTCTAGTCGTGTATTTTTTTGTCCCTTTCTTGGTCAAACAGGATTGGGGATTGGTATTGAGATCGCTAGTCACGCCACATCTACAATTTGAGCCAGCATTCTTAGGAACGTTTGGAGCTTTCATCGGCACCAACATCTCTGTTTATCTATTTTTCTGGGAATCCTCTACGTTTGTAGACGATCAGCAGCACAAGTATGGTCACTTGTTTAATGACCCACAGGCGGAGTTGCCAGATCTGATGCAAGAAGTCAAGACTATGCAAAAGGACAATGCATTTGGGATGGCGATCGCCGGAACTATTATGTTCTTCGTTGTTTGGGCTTGTGGCAGTACTCTATTTCCCAAAGGGATTACAGATATCAATACTGTAGATCAAGCGGCGGAAGCCCTCAAACCGATTGCTGGGGAGGCTGCCTACCTTCTCTTTGCTGTCGGGATTCTGGCTTCTGGCTTAATTGCGGTTCCTGTTCTAGCTGGCTCTTGCGGCTACATTGCTGCCGAAGCCTTTGGCTGTCCCAGGGGAATGGATAAGAAATTGCCAGAAGCCAAGGTATTTTATGCGGTGATTTTCCTTTCGATTGCCCTAAGCTTGATGATTAATCTGACTGGGATTGGTGCTGTGCAGGCATTAATCTTTTCTGCCACGGTTTATGGCATTATTGCGCCGCCTACTATCTTCTTCATCCTGAAGATCTGCAACAATCCACGAATTATGGGCCGATTTACCAACAACATCTGGTCTAACATCGTGGGCTATTTTTTACTAGGATTCATGTGTGTGGTAGCCGCGATCTTAATTTGGACCACATTCTTTGTGCCTCAACCACAAAACTCAGGACTAACCAATGTTCCCTCAACGCCAGCTTCAATTCTCACAGTTTCTACCACAGCTCAGAGCTAGCCCTTAGTCAAACTGCTAAAGAAGCTTTGTTAACTGCTTGGGCATAGGCTTCCTCTAGAGCTTCCGTCAGCTCCTCCTAATTCAAGCAGGGTAAACACTAATTGTCTATCGGTGATACACTTAAACTACACATCTGTAGTGTGGATTGTCAACTAATGTATCGCCGTATCAATGTGACCCTACCTGGTGAAACCCTAACCTTACTCGACCAATTTGCCCCCAAGGGCGATCGCAGCCGCTTTATCCAGGAAGCTATCCAGCACTATATCGCTCAGATTCAGAAAGAAAAACTACGGCAGCAACTAAAGGAAGGAGCTATCCGTCGGCGAGAGCGTGATCGCCATCTCGCTGAAGATTGGTTTGCCCTTGAGGAAGAGGCATGGCAGCGAAAAGAAGAATGACCTATCCCCAGCGAGGGGAGGTCTATTTAGTGAGCTTCGACCCCACAATTGGTGCTGAAATCCAAAAGACTCGTCCGGCGTTGGTACTACAAAATGACGTAGCTAACGAGTACAGTCCAATTACGATTGTGGCTGCTATTACGTCTCAATTCGATGAAACCCTCTATCCCACGGAGGTGGCAATCCAACCACCTGAAGGAGGACTGACGATCAACTCAGTCGTATTGCTCAATCAAATCCGCTCAATTGATAAGCAGCGCTTAGTTAAGCGGCTAGGCAATTTAACAGAAGTAACCATGGAACAGGTTAATCAAGCTATTCAAATTAGCTTGGGGCTTATCGCCCTTTGAGCAGGCGATCACTTAAATCATTTGATAGACTTCACTGTCTTTGAAACTGTGTCTACTACGCTTCTTTCACTCACTGACAGTGTGCCACTCAGGGAATAAGATTCCAACTTTAATTGTGTCTTTTCCACTGCTAGTAGCATTGGATACAAAAATAAGCTCTTTATAATTTGTTGCTTGTGACTTAGGAACGCTAGCTATGAATATACCAGTATTTCAAACAAAATAGCTCGATACACACTTGGAAAGGTCTGCGATCTAAAATAGTTTAAGCCGAAGCGATTAGTGTTTTGTGTCTTGCGCTCTTCGCACTACCGGAGCTGTCAAGACGGAACATTAAGTTCGCTCAGCGCAGTTGTCGCAGTCGGCTCTGGTGGACGGTTAAATGATGCTTAATATTGTGATAATAACAGATACCAATTGTTATAAACAGAATTATTGCGAAGAATAATTCGCTGAGAAACATGATATCCTTTATATCAAAAGTCATAAGCCCTCTCAAAGCATAATGTTAAGTCTTGAGAAAGATAAACATCTTTGCGCAAAGATTTATGAATATTTATCTTGTTGGAATTTGTCTTGTTAGCTGTAATTATAAAGTCATTTTAAATGAGTCTGATATTAAGAAAAATCAAGAAAGCCTCAATTCTGCTGATATGAAATATTCCTGCTGCTAGCAGCTCAGATTGTATACTGGACAAGTAAATTAACTCTATTTATATATCGTATATGATGTTTAGTTTCAAACATGCCTGAATATTACCCACGGGATCTGGTTGGCTACGGGCGCAACACACCCGATCCTAAATGGCCGAATTGCGCTCGCCTCGCTGTGCAGTTTGTGATCAATTACGAGGAAGGCGGCGAGAGCTGCATTTTGCACGGCGATGACGCTGCTGAAGCATTCTTATCAGAAATCATTGGGGCCGAGCCACTATTTGGAGCGCGGCATGCAAACATAGAATCAATCTATGAATACGGTAGTCGGACTGGCTTTTGGCGACTGTATAGGATGTTTGTGCAACGGGGTATTCCAGTAACTGTCTATGGCGTAGCGATGGCTCTAGAGCGTAACCCTGATGCCGTTGCAGCTATGATAGAGTCTGGTTGGGAAATTGCCAGTCATGGCTGGCGGTGGATTGACTACAAGTTCTTTGAGGAGGAGATAGAGCGCCAGCATTTACAGAAGGCGATCACTATTCACACACAAGTGACAGGGGAGCGTCCGCTGGGATGGTATACCGGACGGAATAGCCCCAATACTCGGCGACTAGTAGTGGAGGAAGGAGGGTTTCTCTACGATGCTGATAGCTATGCCGATGACTTACCCTACTGGGTACAGGACTACGGTAAACCCCATCTGGTGATTCCATACACTCTAGACAACAATGATATGCGGTTTGCAACTCACCAGGGATTTAATTGTGGGGAGCAGTTCTTTGCCTATTTACGCGATGCTTTCGATGTCCTCTATGCTGAAGGCGAAACTGCGCCTAAGATGATGAGTGTAGGGTTACATTGTCGCCTAGTAGGAAGACCAGGAAGGGCAGCTGCTCTGGCACGCTTTCTAGACTATGTGCAGCAACACGAGCAGGTGTGGCTATGTCGTCGGATTGATATTGCACGTCATTGGCACGAGCATCACAAGCCTTAGAGAAAAGTCAAACCTTGTACCAGGTTGAGCTAAAAATTGACAATTCATAGTATACAGTATACGTTGATATCAACCTACAGCAACATGGTCTTTTGCTCTGGAAGCTTGGTTGCAATAGCAAGGATGTAGAAATCAGATGACAGAAAACAACCTGAATTCAAAGCTAGTTTTCATTTGCGGTTCGGCTTTGAAAGGTCAACCAGATCACCAGAATCTCCAGTCGGCAAAATTCATTGAGCCTGCCCAAACGCAAGCCAAGTATCGTATCCATGCCGCTGTTGATGGTTGGCATCCAGCTATTTACGAGGTGGAGGAAGGAGGAATTAGTATTCCAGGCGAAGTCTACGAACTCACCTTAGAGCAGTACGATTACTTGCTTGCAACTGAACCACCCAACATGTATCCTGGCAAAGTCATTTTGGAGGATGGAAAAGCTGTGACTGCAATGCTTTATCCTCGTGAGCTTGTTGAGAAGCACCAGTGGCCTGATATTTCCTCTTATGGTGGTTGGGCAGCATATAAACAAGCTGAACAGAAAAACTTAAGGTTTCGCTCTTTGGTAGCAAAGAGCGACTTCCAAAGAGCAAGCTCGAATTAAGTCTCTTATCAGTCCATCACCTAAGTTAAGGCAGTGGTAAGTAACGCTTCTGCGCCCTTACCCTGAACTTTGACGCGGTACATCGTCGTATCAGCTTCACGCAGCATATCTTCAGGTAGCTCGTAGTCAGGCTTACTTAGAGCAATACCAATACTGGCGGAGGTAGACACTTCATGTCCCTTCAAATTGAAAGGCAACGCCAGTGTTTGTCGAATGGAGTCGACAATGAAATGCGTATCTTCTTCACTTCGGAGATTTTCCAGTAGGATAGCAAACTCGTCTCCTCCCAGCCGAGCCACTGTATCTTCAGCACGTAGGAACTGTTTAAGTCGTTGAGCGATTGCTACCAGCAGTTGATCTCCAACTAAGTGACCAAGGCTATCATTGACTGCTTTGAAGCGATCGAGATCGAGAAATAGTACAGCAAACAAATAATCCTGATGCCGTTTAGCATGTTTCAGCGCACGTTCTAACCGATCCATGAATAAGGCACGGTTTGGTAATCCTGTCAGCACATCATGTAAGGCGTCATGCCGCAGTTGAGACTCGGCTTGCTTACGCTCAGTTATATCGGTTTGGGACCCAGCAATGCGGTATGCATTGCCTGAGGCATTGCGAACAGCAAGTCCGCGACTGAGCACCCAGCGATAACTACCATCCTGATGCCGCATGCGATGTTCGTTTTCAAAGTGGGGAGTCTGTCCTAGAAGATGAGCCAAGAGCGCTTCCTTGACGAGCGTGGCGTCATCGGGATGAATACGCCCAGACCATTCGTCCATAGTGTTACCGATATCATCTTCAGAGTAACCCAGCATAGATTTCCAGCGCGGGGAAAAATAGATCTGTTTAGTCTTGAGATTCCAGTCCCACAATCCATCGTTAGCCCCACGAGCTGCCAGTGCATAGCGCTCCTCGCTCTCCCGCAGCGACTTCTCGATTTGCTGGCGCTTATTAATTTCCGCCTGGAGTGAGGCGTTGATTTTAGTTAACTCTGTAGTCCGTTCCTGTACCCTGATTTCGAGTGCTTCATTTGCCTGGGAAAGCGCCAATTCTGCCCGTTGGCGTTCGCCAATCTCAATCCTTAAGTGCTCGTTGGTCTTACTGAGTTCAGCTGTGCGCTCTTGCACTCTAAGCTCTAGCTCCTCACGCGCCTGTCGCAGTGCAGCTTCTATCTGCTTGCGCTCTGTAATATCAACTATGTAGCTTCTGATTAAGTCGCTTGCAGCAATGTAGTGGACGGATTGTTCAAACACTTTATTGTCATATTCAACCTCACGAATGAAAAATTTTTCCTTGCCCCGCTGGACAGTTGAGGTTAAGCCGATAATGATTGGATGCTTTGACTTTATTTCTGCAATGTCTGGGAATTGTCCAATTGCTGCTGGGTTGAGATAAGTGATTGTTCCACTTAGCGTTATCTCAATAATTGGATTAGCTAACAGTTCGGGGAAAGAGGCTAATCGAATCAGGGTTGACTCGACAGAAGTTTCTGGTGGATTGAGTTCTGGAGCAATTAGAGTAGAGAATGGATCATGTAAGCTTGATAAAATTCCCGAAATATCTTCGGTCTTGCTCAATTTCAGGCTTTCTAACTCTGCTGGATTGGAGGTAGCAAAGAATCTTGCCCTTGCCTCTTTACCAAAAGCAATCATATCCCCATGTTTTAAATCCTGAGAAAAGCAGCGCTGTCCATTAACAATTATTCCGTTGGTACTGCGCTTTCCTTGTAAGTTAATATCAATGAGTCGAAATATATAATTGGTAGTTTCAGGAGTTGTCAACCGCATTAAAATAGCATGCTGACGAGAGACTAACTTGGAATGTAGCACAATGGAGTTACTTGAATCACGACCAATAGAGTAAGTAGTAGCTTCCAGTGCTGTAACACGTTTACCTTGGTTATCCTCTATAACCAGAAAATATTGAATTTGCGGTAGCTGGCTCTCAAGCATTGTCTTAAATTAAAGATTAAGTTAAGGCAGGATTCAATCAGAACAAGTTCAAGGAACGAGCCAACTTGCAAATCATAAATTAGCTTTGTTTCCACCTTTTCAGTATGGATACGCTTTCTGCTACTGGTGTAAATAATTCGTATTGATTGGATAACTTTTTTGTAAACTCTCCAGAAGATAGATATTTTTGTGGGTGGTTTTGATACACAATTTTTTAGTAACTTAAAGCAAAACTAAGTCAGGTGGCTCTCATTACTGCTCATTCTTCACCTTATTCTGTTTACGAACAGAGCAGGTTATCTGTTGCTGATGTTTTAGTTCGAGGGGCTGAAATTGCTGCCTTCTGCGCAGCTAATACAGATGCAATCGACCATAACGGAGCCTTTCCAGTCAAGGAATTTGAGTTAATTGCCGAAGCGGGACTATTAGCAGCACCGCTGAAGCCCGAATTGGGAGGGTGTGGATTAGGTATCAATGCAGCAGTGACCTGCGAACTATTAATGCTGCTCAAGCAAATCGGACGCGGTAATTTAGCTGTTGGGCGAGTGTACGAGGGGCATGTCAATGCGCTGCAACTCATTCAAACATTTGGGTCACCAGACCAAATTGCATCTTACGCAAGTGACGCTCGCGAGCGCCACAAAATCTTTGGGGTTTGGAATGCCGAAGCAGAGGACGGCGTGACAGTGCATCCACTGGAGGATGGTCGATACCGTCTAGAGGGTTCAAAGACGTTTTGTTCTGGGTCTGGCTTTGTTGAGCGCCCGTTTGTGAATGGACCGCTAGCTGGTGGTTCTTGGCAGATGTGTATTGTGCCAATGGAAGAGGTGGCAACGGTCAGTGACCCTGCTTGGTGGCAACCTATGGGGATGCGGGCAACCGCAAGCTTTAAGGTAGATTTCAGCGGTGTTGAGTTGAATGCAAGTGCCCTTATCGGGCAACCAGGCGATTATTTTCGGCAACCGTGGCTGACTACAGGCGTGCTTCGCTTTGCTGCCGTCCAGTTGGGAGGAGCAGAGGCGCTCTTTGATGCCACCCGGCAATACTTGCGCGACTTGAAGCGAACGACCGATCCATATCAGCAAGAGCGATTAGGACGCATGGCGATCGCCCTTGAAAGTGGCAATCTCTGGTTACGCGGGGCAGCAGATTTTGTGAAAGCGTATGCTCCCATTTTTGCAGGTTATCCCGATCAGCCAAATGACCAGGCAGATAAGCTGGTTGCCTACGCCAACATGGTGCGAACGGCGATCGAGCAAATTTGTATGGATGTGATGCAGCTTTGTGAGCGATCGGTTGGAACTCGTGGGTTGCTGCCGCCCCATTCAATGGAGCGAATTATTCGGGATTTGACCTTGTATCTGCGTCAACCTGTTTTCGATGCTGCGCTTGCCAACGTCGGACAATATGCCTCGTCTCAAACGAAGTCCACCGATTCCCTGTGGTCCTATGAATCTACGGAGTGTTAGTCACTCACCTCTGTCGCATCCTGCCGCTTTACCAATGCGAGCGATGAATAATATTACTGGCTCGGCGCTTGTCGTTGCGCCGCACCCGGATGATGAAACGCTGGGCTGCGGTGGAGTGATGGCACTGCTTCGCACTCTAGGGTATCCGGTGCATGTTTTGGTCATGAGTGATGGAACGTTGTCCCATCCTCGTTCTCTCAAGTATCCGGCTCCACGCTTACGGGCATTGCGGGAAGCAGAAACGCTAGAAGCGTTGTCTACTTTGGGTATAGGAGAAACAGAAGTCACTTTTTTGCGGTTGGCAGATGGAGCAATTCCATCGTCTGAATCCCCTGGAATTCCAGAGGTAGTCGCGCGTTGTCGCAGGTGTTTAGAAAAGCTAATGCCTGAAACAATCTTTCTGCCGTGGCGAGACGATCCTCATCCGGATCATCGAGCGACTTGGAAGCTAATTTCCACCTTAGCGATCGTTGATTTAGACAATTCACCCCGCATCATTGAGTACCCTATCTGGGATTGGGACCCAGAACAGCAAGGCGATTTTACAAACTCTAAGCAAGTTGTGGCATGGCGACTTGATATTCAGGCGGTTTTAGAGACAAAGCTGAAGGCGATCGCAGCTTACCGTTCTCAAACGACCAATTTGATTGATGACGACCCGGAGGGTTTTCAATTGACGCCAGAGATGTTGGCAAACTTTGCTCGTCCCTGGGAAGTGTATTTAGAGGAGGTACGATAAATTTGTCTCAACAATCTCTTACACCCGAATACTTTGACGCACTCTACAAAACAGATTCTGACCCCTGGAAATTTGAAACTAGCGATTACGAGGCAGAGAAATATGCCGCTACACTAGCAGCATTACCCAAACCTCGCTATCATTCTGCATTCGAGATTGGTGGTTCGATCGGTGTACTGACAGAAATGTTGGCCGAGCGATGTGATTCACTGCTTTCAGTTGATGTATCAGACAAGGCTCAACAGCAGGCGATCGTACGTTGTCAGCATCTGCCTCACGTCCGCTTTCAACTCATGCAGGTGCCACAATCCTATCCAGATGAATGGTTTGACCTCACGGTACTGTCGGAAGTTGGATACTACTGGTGTTGGCAAGATCTTAAAGCAGCCCAACAACTGATCCTAGATCATCTCGAACCAGGAGGACACCTGCTGCTGGTTCACTGGACGCCTTACGCGGATTATTATGACAACCCGTTGAGTGGGGATGAGGTACATGAAGCATTCCTGGCGTTACCCTCGTCACAGCTTCAGCATCTAGGGGGCAAGCGGGCAGAGAAATACCGAATTGATTTGTTTGAGCGCGTGGGTGAAAATTCTTTGGGATAGCTGATTGTAATTGAAAGTAAACGTTATGGCTTTAGTGTTCGGCAGGCGATCGCACAAACCTTAGCATACATGATGGGCGCGTCAGTCTCTCCGGTTTTTGCCCTGATTACAACGGGTGAGGATTACCTATTTGTTAAGTTGGATCGCTTCTCTTTGCAATATGCCCTGTCAGATAAGTTCACTTTGAACTCGCTCAACGCAGCCGCTGGAGCCGCCTCCAGCGGAACGTTGAGCACTGGTGAAGGCAATGAACTTTATCAAGTGGCTCAAATCCTGAAACAGTTGGCTGCGGTGTAGTGCAACTGGCTGTCTTGTAACCGAATTTCCTGCTTTTCTTGGTAGTGAAGCAGATGGGACTGCCCCCGCCCAGAATCTCTAAAAAGTCGGCAAAGTCTTAAAAATCTAGTCTGCAAAGTGTCTCGGCTTAAATTGGTAGATGGATATCAATGTAACCTGCTGCAAGATATAAGATAAGCTATCAGCTAATGGTTTTCCTTAGATCCTGGAATGCCGATTAAGCGATTTTGGATTGCTCAATCTCTATTTCAACCAATGCTGCATTGTGAAACACAG
>JAFASY010000002.1 GCA_019244235.1 Chroococcidiopsidaceae cyanobacterium CP_BM_ER_R8_30 | reverse complement strand
TTTCATTTTGAGTCTCCTTGCATGAACCTCATTTGTTCATGTGTCAGAGACTCTTCCCTAGATTTCCGGAACTGTCAAACTGTGCCAGTCCCCCGGCAGAGCCGGTGGTTTACCAAGATTAATTATGTGAATGTCTATTTAGGAATTAAAGGAGGCAAACCATCATCGAACTGGATTAATGTCACCAACTGGATTCAACAGAATTTTGATCAGGTGTAAGCATAGTTGGAGTTAGCCATGCAACTGGTTGCGGGTTTTCGATAACGTTGCTGCGAAATACTGGAGGGAGCGTAACAAATTATGGTGCTTTTGTCATATTTGTAGTATTTTACTGGTCTAAAACCTTCTTGTTGAGAAATTCACCTTAGAGAACCCTATTTCTTTGAAGAGCAATTCTCCATAACTTGAATCCCAGAGAACTTATACTACACAACACTCTAATTTGTTACGCTCCCACATCGAATTCGACAGACTGTCAAATGCCCCAGTCATTACATATGGCTTCATGCAGTATCTACACCGCCCTACGGTTAAACTTGATATAGGGCGGTTTGGTTTATTCAATGCATTAGGCAATCTGACTCGACTCAGGCACGCAGCTTGGCTGCAATCTCGGCCACACGGCGACCCAATGCCCGCGCAATGTTTAAATCTTCTGACTTAGGCTCTAACTCACCTTTGGCTCCAGTAATGGTTGTCGCACCGTAAGGAGTGCCACCACGAGCCTCAGTGTGAATCATTTCCGGCAGTGAGTAGGGGACTCCGACAACGAGCATTCCCAGGTGTAGCAGTGGCACCATCATGGTCAACAGAGTGGTTTCTTGTCCGCCATGAGTGCTAGCAGTGGAGGTAAAGACACCTGCGGGTTTGCCCTCCATCTCACCTTTAAGCCAAAGACTGGCTGTCTTGTCAATTAGATGTTTCATCTGGGCAGTCATATTACCGTAACGGGTTGGGGAACCAAGAAGCACCCCATCGGCTTCCCGTAAGTCCTCAACTGTGCAAATCGGAATGTCTTTTTGTTGTTCTCGCATCGCACGAGCATGTTCGTGTTTGTCAATCTCTTTGTCAACATCCTCAAACTCTTGGACCCGGCGCAGGATAACTTCGGCTCCAGCAATTTCTCGCGCACCTTCAGTTGCGGCTCGTGCCAACTTCAGCGTGTGACCATACATCGAGTAATAAACCACCAAAATTTTCATTAAATCTCCTCTTCCGGTTCAACTGGGGGCAGAATCGTGATGCCATATTTAGGAGCAGTAGCCAACATGCGTTTGATCGCGTCCGGCGTCACTGGCGATGGCAAAGTAGAAGGATTGTCTAACACTGTTCCGACTTCAGCAAAGAACTGCTCAATCCCCGCTGGTGTTGCCCAAACCAACATTTTAGCTGGCTGTGAACTGATAACTCTGTAGCTATGCTTTTGCCCTCTAGGTGAATTTGCTGGAAATCCGCATACTTGACTTTTAAAGTTAAGGTGTGTCCATAACTCCCATGCTTGTCTAAGCGTTCTTTGACAACTTAAGTATCACTGTATCACTGGGAATTGTAGCTGATACAATTTGTCGGCTCAAAACATTGCTGGCAAGAGGAGAAGTTGGGTGCTGAGCTTGAGCAAATCTCCCTTAGACGCAAGCCCAAGTTAAACTACAAGCAGAGGTGTCAAATTATCTTTAGCAACTTGATAGGAGGCAGCAATGGAACAGCTAACACAACAAAAATGTACTGCCTGTCACAGAGATGCACCGCCAGTGACTGAGGCAGAAATTGCCGAACTCAAGCCTCAGATTACAGACTGGAAGATTGTGGAGCAGAGTGGAGAATCTCGTCTAGAGCGCGTCTATAAATTTCCAGACTTTAAAACAGCCCTTGCATTTACCCAACGTGTTGGTGAGGAGGCAGAGAAAGAAGGGCATCATCCAGCATTACTAACAGAGTGGGGTAAGGTGACAGTAACTTGGTGGACTCATGCCATTTCTGGGCTGCATCGGAATGATTTCATTATGGCGGCAAAGACCGATCAACTGGTTGCATAGTTCGCGGTTCTGATGCGACGGGTCCGAAATTTTGACCGCCGTCCATCCTACCTTTTACAAGCAGGTGTACTGACACATCACCACAGAGACACGGAGAACATAAAGAGATTTTTTATGTCCTTCGCGTCTTTGTGGTTTATCTAACGCACTGCATCACCCAGCCGATATTCAGTGGTGAGATCATCTAGCTTTTGCTTTAAACTCTCATCAAGTTGAAAGTCCAGCGCTTTCAAACTATCTGCTAGTTGTTCAGGACGACTGGCACCAATTATAGGGGCCGTAATCACCGGATTTGCTAGAATCCAAGCGAGTGCTAGTGTCGTCAACGATATACCAGCTGCATCCGCAACGCTACGCAAAACTTCGACTGTCTTGAATTCGCGGTCGTGCCAGTAGCGTTCTTGATAGCGTTCTGCCGTAGTGCCCAGTGTAAACCGCGTGCTAGCGGTTGGACCACCTGCCTGGTTGTGTTTGCCTGTGAGCAAACCACCCGCTAGGGGATTGTAGGGAATCACTCCCAATCCTTCTTCCTGTGCTAAGGGTAATAGCTCTCGTTCGATTTCACGGAATAGCAAATTATAGCGAGGTTGAATGGAAACAAAACGGGTGAGATGAAGCACATCAGCACGACCGAGAGCACGACTGAGGCGATAGGCCAGGAAATTAGAAACACCAATATAGCGCACTTTTCCTGCCTTTACCAATGTATCCAGTGCCTCCAGGGTTTCATCAAGAGGGGTGGCGGGATCGTCGGCATGCAACTGATAAAGGTCAATGTAGTCGGTATCTAGCCGCCGTAGTGAAGCGTCGATCGCATCCAAGATATGTTTGCGTGAAGCTCCCTGATCCCATGGTGCAGGACCGACTCGACCGACAAACTTAGTTGCCAGAATGAATCGGTCTCGTTTGCCCTTCAGCCATCGCCCCAGAATTTCTTCAGTCCGTCCCACAGTTTGCAGATCGCCCCCCAATGGATACACATCTGCTGTGTCTAGAAAATTAATGCCAGCAGCGGCAGCGGTGTCAAGGATTGCCCTGGATGTCTCTTCGTCGCTCTGCAATCCGAAGGTCATAGTGCCGAGCGCAAGACGGGAAACGATGAGTCCGGTTTTGCCGAGGGTGGTGGTAGGAAATGGCATTTTGGATTCGGGATGATTAGGGATTACTCTGCTAGGATGTGATCGCCCCAGCCGTCTTTTTCCATATAGCAGCGGCATAGAGTGATTCATCAAAATCGGCTGGATAGTCTCCGGTGATGCGTTTTTCGTGATGTTCCCAATCTGCAAAAAACAGATCGTGGCTGATGCGAGATACAACAGCAGGGACATCGCGTTTAATGCTGGGCACATCCCCAATGGGTAGACCAAAGCTAACGAAACCCGCTGGGTTGTAGATGTGGATATCCTTCAGATAAGGTGCAGTACCTGGCACCTTTTCCTGGAATTCGTGACCCTTGCCCAGGTAAGGATGGTTGCCCAGTTCGTCGTCTTGCTGATCGGCAGGAGGGGTGTAGCGATCACGCCACAGAGCAATGTGCTGGGCAAATGCCTCAAATTCGGGTCGGGCGGTTGGGTTAACAAAGTAGCCTGTACCTGCGATCGCAAAGTCAAAGTCAAAAGTTTCACCATCCACCTGAGCAACGATGTGCCCATTCCGCTCATGGGCAGTGCTCCAGGGTGCAGACAGATGTAGGTGGAAATTAGGAAATGCCAGCACTCGTTCAATGGCATCAGCAGGCGGCGTGGAACCAAGCCGACGGAAGCGCCAAGCTTGAAACCAGCGGGCGGCATCCGGGATTTGCGGATAATTGTCGTAGGCACCGGGATAGCCACGCACTCGATTAGTGGGGATTGACGCGATCACTTCCCGCCGCGCAAACAGATGCACTTTTGCCCCTGCTTCCAGTGCTACCCCTGCGGCATCAAAGGCAGAGGCAGCAGAACCTAGAATAGCAACCATTTTACCACGTAAAGCCTCGAAATCAATGGTATCGGCAGTATGGGCGTAGAGAGATCGCGGCACTCTTTCTAGGACAGGCGGAATATAGGCACCTCCACCTCCTGCCACACCATTGCCGAAGATGATTTTGCGTGTGGTTTCTACCTGCGGCACGCCGTTCACCTCTAGGTGCAGGCGAAAGAACCCATCGGCTGGCTCAACTCGCACCAAGCGTACCCCATATCTTACAGGGATGTTGAGAAAGTGCCGATACCAACTGAGATATTCTGCCCACGCCACTCGCGGGATGCGATCGATTGCAGCATACGCCTCTTGACCATGTCGTGCTTCGTACCACGCCTGGAATGACAGTGCCGGAATACCCAATTCGGGTCCAGGTAGATTCTTGGGAGTTCGTAGCTTGTGCATCCGGGCTCGGTTCAGCCACAAACCTGCATGGACTTCGTCTTCAGCGGCGTCAATAATCGTCACATGACCAATACCCGCCCGCCGCAGTGCAAAGGCAAATGTGCTGCCAGTGCCACTGCCACCTACAAGTGTTACATTATGGTCAATACCAGGGCGATCAAGCACCCAGTTGTCGGGATCAGGACTGAGCAGGCGCAGGGCTTCACGGGCACCAAAATCGAGATCAGTTTGGGTATCGTGTTTTAGAGCAGGATCAGGGGTTCTACTGAAGTGAGTCGTTAACGTCATAGAAAATTTTGTGATGATACAGGTCACACTGCAATGACACCGATAATTTAAACAGTCGCCAGCGTTTTCTCCTCTTGCTTGGATTCACCGTTCTTGATCTGGGATGCGATTGCTGTTCCTGCAAAGAAGTTGGGATTCGCTTCGGTATAGAACTTGTAGGGATTTAAAAAGACGTAGGCTTTGAAATCGGCTTCAGAAATCACACCTTCTTGGACCAGTTCCCAACTTTCTGCTAGGGGTGCTGTGAGGTCAGGCACATCCCAGTGACCCACATCTGAAGAATAGATAGCGTTGATCTTGACCCCCAGTGGATTGGCTTTGTCATTGAAAGCAGTGGCAATGGTGCGATCGTCTGACTCAGAACCAAAGAAGAACTTGTTGACCCAGCGATCGCGAATATCTTCAATCGTTTCAATCCCGGCGGCAGCAAAATCATCCAATTCCTGACCCACGGGTTGACGGCTGAAGCGGTTGAAGGCAGAACCCAGGACGCTTTCTGTCAGTTCCTTTTTACTAAGGGAATAGCCTTTCGTGATGTCGGCACCGTATTGTTCAAACAGTTCGTACAATAAATCAGCGTTAGTAAGATCGGGATTGTAATTCTGCAACGCCTTGATGTTGCGCTTCGAGAATCGATCGACCAGATGGATGTAAACATGGGCACCCCAGTCCGCGCCGCCTTCTAATAGCCCAAAGCGCAACTGTGGAAACCGCTTTGTTACCCCGCCAAAGAACAACGCCTTCGCAAATGCCTGCGAACCATCGGCGAAGTGACCAATGTGGTTGTTCATGTAGTTGCTGATGGAAGAACGTCCCGTCCAACCTTGACTGCCGTAGTGGGTGGTGACGGGGACACCCAACTCAACCACCTTCGCCCAGAAAGGATCGTAGTCGTATTCGCTGTCCAATCCGTAGAAATCAATGTAGGAGGCATAGCGGGCAATCTCTGGGAATTGATTGGGTGGATATTTGTCAGTGATCGCCTTGATCGGACGCTTCACGCCACCGGGAATGTTAATCACCTTCAACCCCAACGTATTGACCGCAAACTCCAATTCCTCAATCCCTTCCTGGGGAGTCGTCAGGGTAATGCCTGCTACCGGAGTCAGGCGATCACTGTATTTGCGATAGAGATCGGCATGATAGTGATTGATCGCCCGTTGTAGTGCTTGACGGTGTTCGGGTTTGGCTCCCGCTGTGGAGAGCGCATTATTGGGAAACAATACAGAATAGTCAGACCCCTGCTCTGCCTGCCGCTCGTACAGTAATTCGGGGAGCGTGTACGTCGCTAGGTCCAGCGTGTTGCGGGTCACTCGTGCCCACCATGGCGATCGCACCGTGCGATGATACTGCCGCTCTTCTGGAGTTTGTTGATACCAATCCCTACCATCCACATGGGAGTTCAGGCGGTACGTTTCGGACTTCCGCAAATCGTCCACCAACTTGGTGCCACCATAGTTGGCAATATAATCTTCCAGTGCCGGAGTGAAATCATTGGTATGCACGTCTGTATCAATCACTGGGTAATCTAAGGTGGCTCTGATGGCGGCAGAGGGAGAAGACTGCAATCGGTTGGAGTAACTCATGATAACTTCCTCAATAAAAATACAAAATCTTTGAAAAGTCGAAACTCTTTGGGGAGTAGGGTACTCGCCCTGACTACCGTGCTTTTTCCGGCGTTCCTGAAAAGACGAACAGCGTATAATTCTCAGGTAGCGGTGCCGTTTCACCCCAGAAGCGGTGCAGCCCAACACCCATGTCTCCGGTAGCCGTGAGGCGAAAATCAACTTCTTCAAAATTTGCCTCACGAAACTGCTGACGGACAACTTCTGAGTAGGCAACCCCCTGAGTATGTCCGCGAGTCCACAGCACGAAAGCACCTGATTTTGCCAGAAACTTCAGATTCCCAATCAACTGGCGCAGCGCGACCTCATCAGCAAGATTGCCAAAGATGCCGCACACCAGCACAACATCGGCAGGAACCGCACCGATATAGGCGTTAGACGAGGTAGCATCGCCGTTAACAAGTTCAATCTGTTGGTTGAAAGGTGGAGTTGATTCCAGAGTGATGCGTCCTCGCTCAACTAACTGGGGATTCAGCTCTACCAGACGCGCCTGCACGTCTTTTGCACGAGGATGACTGGGCAGCGCACCCAAAACATCCCGCCCATCTCCTGCACAAGCACTCACCAGTTGGATCACTCCCGGTGGCGAATGGGTCAGACTGGTGGAAATATACTCGCGCACAATCGCCAACCGTTGTTGTAATCGCGCATCGGTTTCATAGAGATCGTGCCATTCAAACCAAGTTTTCGACATTGATAGTATCCTTTGCGGATTGATTGAGAACAGGGATGTGTTGGCTTGCGCATAGAATTCTCTTTCCTACAGTCTCTAGGACACAAGTTCTGGCACCAGCTTAGACTGGTTCTTTAGAACGGTCGGTAATTCACTGCTAAACCACTCTCCTTCAATCGATTGTGATTTGAACCCATCAGGTCCGACAGGCACATCCCCTGTAATTGTGGTGCGGTAGAGCACTCGCTCCACTTCAACATGATCCAGATCTTGAGGCGCTAAATGGGAGGTGGCGCGGTTGTCCCAGAAGGCGATATCTCCGTTATTCCAACGAAAACGAGTAGTGTAGGCGGGCTTTGTGATTTGGTTGAAGAACAACTCCAGCAATAACTCACTCTCTTGCGGTGACACATCCAGAATGTACGAGGTGAAGCCAGGGTTCACATACAACGCCCGTTCCCCAGTCTCAGGATGGACTCTGACAACGGGGTGAATCGAGACGAGTGGATTTGCCGCAATGCGCTCTCGCAGTTTGCTGCTGCTAGGCACCCGCAACCGCGCGTTAAACCGATGTTCAGCTTTCAGACTATCTGCTAGCGATCGCAGCGGAGCCGATAGCCCTTCGTAGGCAGCGACCAGATTAGTCCAGGTGGTGTCACCCCCGATGCTGGGGACATCAATCGCCCGTAATACCGATACCGCAGGTGGGTTAATCGCGGCGGTGACATCCGTATGCCAGCGATTCTCGTAGCTGGTTCGGCGCAAACCGTTGCGTGACTCATAGCGACTGCGATCGATGGGCAAGATTTGCGGGAAACCGTCAATTGGGTCATCCTCATGGGGATGCGCGTAGGTGACTTCGCCAAACCGGGATGTGAATGCAATCTGAGCCGCATGATCGAGGTGCTGATTGCGAAAGAACACAACTTTCCACTGCAACAGAGCCTGACGAATTTCTGCAATGACAGCATCGTCCAGCGATCGCGATAGATCAACACCACCGATCTCAGCACCAATGTAGGTAGAGGTTGGTCTTACTTCAATATGCTTATAGCTCATCAGTATTCTCCAAAATATTTGATTTTGTAGGGTAGGCAATATCCGCTTATATGCTTATCCAGAAAACATCTCAGCTATTCTGATAAAATGCCTCAAAAAAAACAATTAGGCTTTCTAGAGGCAGACTGTGTGATAGCGAATCACGTGAGACACAATTATGAACCCAGCTAGATGCATTTGTTTGGTCACAGCAGCCCCCTTTTCGATCCATTGCGCAATCCATTGCCAGGGTATCCGCCTATTGCAGTACCCGCCTACGACAACGGCTTGGTCACCAGAATGTGCTGCTCTATCAAAGAGCGATTGCATAATGCGGTAACTCTATCGGCTTACATTGGATTTTATTCTAGGATCCCACAGATTTTGAGAAAAAGCAAGAAACGTTATGTTTAAGATTGTTAACTCTCTAAGCAATGGGTGTCTCAGTAAAGAGTCAGGGGTTGGCATTTCTACAAGATATCGGGTATTTACCTCGCAGCAAAAGGGTTTTCAGAAATAGAAAATTGTAACTCGATATACTCGCACTCAATAATTGGTCATGTTAATATACTCTTTATTATTTCTCATAAAATTAGTCCTCTTATCAAGAAATAAAGATATGACTGAGCTTTACAGTAGTTCCTAAAAGTGCTTTCCGGTATTAGTTTTAACCAAACCTTTTAATGTCACACTATCGGTAAGCCATCAAAAATACAAATAGATTGTATCTATAAAACTCAGTTTTTCTGAACTCTAATTTTAATAGCAGCACGCATTAGAGAACTATCGACCATCCTAAAGACTTGAAGATTAAAGAAGTGGAAGATCCTGCACTAGCAAGGGCACTGGATGATGTGAAGTTAGGGATAACATACGCTAATCTGATAAGGATGGCAAAGCTTACTCTATCTCTAATTTTGCAAGCATCTACTAAGGACATATAAGGATTTTATTAACACTACCTACATCTACGCCCATCTCTTGTCCATCTGCGTTTGCAGTTTCCAATGATTCAATAACTTGACTGTTTCACGAATGAAAACTGCTATCAATCAGAGATAAACACATGGTTACAAGCCAAGAAAGAGTATCAAATACCCCCATCCAGTTTTCGACTCCCGTCACTGCCAGTTCGCCGGAACTGCAAGCCCTGTTTGATTTCATCGCACTAGGAGCAGCGGAGCGTGATCGAGATCGCATCCTACCATTTGATGTGATTGACCTGATTCGGCAATCGCGGCTGGGTGCCTTGCGAATTCCTGATGCCGAAGGAGGTGCGGGTAGCTCTGCACGGGAACTGTTTGAGGTCATCATTCGGTTGGGCGATGCGGACCCCAATGTCGCTCACATTTTGCGGAATCATTTCTCTGTGACAGAGCGGATTTTGCGATCCGAGCGCAGTGAGCGGAATCGCCGCTGGCTCAAGGCGGTTGTCGATGGCGCAATCATCGGACTCGCCTTTACGGAACTGGAGGTCAAGCGAGCGGGCGGCGGGCAGGTGGTGAATACGAAATTGACCCCTGATGGCGATGGCTATCGGTTGGATGGAACCAAGTACTACAGCACAGGTAGTTTGTTTTCAGACTTGATCTTCGTGAGTTTGTTAACCCCCGATGGCGAAACCGCCTTTGGCATTTTGCCAGCTAACCGCGAAGGAGTTGAACTGGTGGATGACTGGGACGGTTTTGGACAACGGTTGACTGGCACGGGAACAACGAAATTCACAAATGTTCGCGTGGAAGCAGATGAAGTTATTTTGGAAGCCGATACAGACAAAAACTACCTGCCCTACAATATCGTTCCGCAATTGATCCTGACTGCGGTGAATGCGGGTATCATTCGCAGCGTTCTACGTGACGCAACCAATCTTGTTCATAAACGTCCTAGAACTTTCTACCATGCTGTGTCTGAGCAAGCAACTGAGGACCCGCTCTTGCAGCAAACTATTGGTCAAATCTCCGCCAATGCCTTTGCTACCGAAGCGATCGTTCTGGCAGCAGCAGATGCGCTTGATCGCGTCGATGCTATCCGACCCAAAGGTGAAGAAGCTGAGCAGGCAGCAGCGCTGGAGGCATCTCTAAGCGCAGCCAAAGCTAAACTGGTGGTCGATGAACTAGCACTCCGTTCAGCCACCCTGCTGTTCGATATGGGTGGAGCTTCTACCACAAAGAAAAGCTACAACCTGGACCGTCATTGGCGCAACGCCCGCACTCTGTCCTCCCACAACCCCAATCCCTTTAAAGCAAGGGCTATCGGGAATTATGAGATCAACGGCACACCATTGCCGACCAAAGGGTTTTTCTAGATTTTCACTCCAACAAATCAGGTTGTTCCGCAAGTAATGTCATCTCATAAATAAGGAGACACTATGAAGAAGTTATTTCTGTCAGGATTAGCCGTTCTAGGATTTGGTTTTGCAACCATACCAACGGTAGTGAAAGCTCAGCAGTCAATCATGGCAGAAGGCTACACGCAGAGTCCAACTCCCATTAGCGGTAAGCACTGCTACTACTCTGGAGGAAGTCACGCCAACTACTATTGCTACAATCCTAAGTTAGGAGGTTCTTCAATGCAGCCTAACTTCATGAATAGTAGCAGTTCCTCAAGGCAGCAGCCTAACTCTACAGATAATGGCAGTCCCCCAAAACAGTCTAGCTCCTCCAACAACAACGGCTCCCCAAGGCAGCAGCCTAACTCCACAAATAATTCAAAACCCCCGTCCGCAGTGAAGACACCCAGCAATTCAATAAAGCCTGGGTATGTAATCAATAGTCCCCATAGCCTTCAAGGTGGTAGTGGTGGGAAGTAAGGCATTTAAGATTTTTTTGTAAACCGTCTCTCAGGCTTATCGTGGTGCGCAACTGGGTTACATCGGCAGGTTACCAGAGGTCGCAAAACAGACTTTTCGCCCAGCCTCTAGGACTAGGAACGGCAAGACTCAATTGCCGCCAAAGAATTCATGGCGCATCTGAAGCCACTTTTCGCGTTGTCCTGCTGTCAAGATTGGTTTGATCTGTTGGAAAGTAATTGGTTGACCGCTCTGCTGCAGTTTCGCCTTTTGCTCTGAGGAAAGATTTAAGGCGGATACGATGGACTGTTGCCCTGGGGTCAAATTGAAGGTATGTGCAGAATTGGAAACAGAGTGGGGCGAGAAGTTAGGTTTTTCGGCTCGAACTTGAGCTGGCATAACAGAAGCTGCAAGAATGAGTGTTCCAACAAAAGGCGCGAATTTGAGTTGCATGGTGCTCTCTATAAAGTAGTTAGGTGTAAACGAGCAAAATATTCGTCCTGAGGATTAAGTGGAGAATGCAGCCAGCAGATACCTGAGACTGTAGTAATCAAAATCGCAATATCTTCAATTGTAATTAATTTTTCGGGCTTGTGCAACTTCGATGTGCCTAAGTAGCTGTCGAGACCCATCCGAAAATCCTTTATGGGCACATCTCTAAAATTGGCACCTGATCCGGCAGATATTTCAGACTACCCGGTTCATGCTATTTGGTCCAATTAAGCAGGAGTTAGCTCAGTACAGTTAAATTGCTACCATCACAGAAGTTTTAGACTACCCTAGAACCGAAAATGCATCTTGCACAGATGGGCGATTGCGCCGAACTTAACTACAAAATTTTTATGGTGTGGCGAGGCCTATAGACTCAACGTTCTGACGGAGGTAGCTCGAAGAGCGCTACGAGTGCAAGCTCAAAAATCGGCAGCAATAGAGGCTGCATTAGTGGCTCACAAAAAAGTTTTCATACAGATACAAATACAACCATTGCAACTATTTTTTGCTGCTTTAGTCATACATAAACTTGTGACTTCTATGGAATTATCTGTGATGTTTTCACCACTCTCATCTATTTTTCAAAGTGTAATAATATGTGTAAGTTGATTTTATGGAGCAGGCACACTATGAGTTCACAACAAAATACCCAAAATGATGCTGAGCAAGTGCAAGTTGAAGAGTCGAGACCAACGATAGCTGAAGGCTCACTCAGTGAGCTAGCAGATTCACAACTTGAGGAAGTAGTAGGTGGTACGGCTCAAAATCGCCAGCTAGAGCTCCAACAACGTCATGCTGAAGAAGGAGGTAATTAACTCGCATCGCTGCTCAGTTTCGCCGTCTGAGACTACAAAACGCAGCAAGTGAGGGGCAGTAGGAGCCACCTACTTGATTCTTGTTATAAGGTGCAAGCAGTCCTCTTAAAGAAATGACCACCTTGAGCCAGAGAATCTGGACAAGGTGGTGAAAATCTATTGCATTTTACAGGAGTGTTAGAAATCGAAGACTGTCCTGATACTACCTACGTAGGCTGTACCACGGGTGCTAAGATTGCCAGGATTAACAAATACCTGAAACGAGGGCGTAACAGTAATGTGAGCGTTGATGGGATAGCGATAGAATGCCTCAAGGTTTTTCTGGGTCACGTTACCAATTGAGTTATCAATAAACGGCTCTCCCACTGCTACCCCAGCTAAAGCGCCTGTAATAAATAGATCGGGAAAAGCCACCCCAGCCATCCAGTAGTTAGGTCTGGCTCTGTTCGTGATGGTATCACCAGAAATTTGACCAGGATCACCAAAGGTATTTGCAATTGCGGAAGGCGCATAATTAAACACATGACCAAAGCGACCGAAGATGGCACACTTCTTCACGATGGCATACTCGAAGTTAAACCCGATCCCGCTAAAGCGATCGCCACTATCGGAACCGTAAGTGTACAGAACTCGAGCCGCAAAGTTTTTTGAGGGTGAAAAGGCAATTTCAGCAGCACTTATGTATGGATCGCCGAATATACCGTTTCGAAAGCGACCTTGAGGAATAGGTGTATTTCCATTCCTCGCTTGATAGGTGGCTGTGATTGTAAATGGTCCTTGATTCGGACTGTAAGTAAGGGCTAACCCTGGTCCTGCGGGAGAACCAGCAAGCACTAGATAGTCATTGGTATCCCAAGCGCCACTAAAGTCCTTTGAATCAATGTTGGCGTAGCTGTTTAAATCAACAAAGTCTGAAATGTTACCTCTAGCAAATACAGACACTTGCAGATCTTTACCCACAGGGAAGTTGTATCTTAAACGTCTGAGCTTGAAGGTTTGGCTTTGACCACCAAAGTCCAGACCACTGAAAGTGCCACCCCCTGCGAAATACTTGGGGGCATTATCAACAGGACTACCCACGCCAGTTATAAACTGGGTGAGTAATTGATCTTTCCCGGTAAAGCTAGTGACGAAGTTAAGTGTGGCGCGGACGATTGAGGTAGCATTCGGGTCCCTGACATTGCGAGCAGTGGAAGTCCCACCGTTCACGTCATACGTTATTCGACCTACCAACTTGGTTGTTGTGGAGAATTGGTTTGCTTCTAGCTGTGCCGTCTGTGCTTCCACTGCGTCCACCCGTCCGCGTAAGTGAGCCAGTTCCGTGCCGAACTCTTGTTGTAACCGCTGCAAAGTCATTAAATCTTCTTTACGTACTAAGCCCGTAGTACCAGCAGCAATGAGTTCATTCACCCGGTCTAAGCAGGCACTTAAACCAGCTGCAAATTCATACCGAGTTAGTGCTCGATTCCCGCGAAAAGTTCCATTTGGATAACCTGCAATGCAGCCGTAGCGTTCGACCAAAGACTGCAAGGCTTGAAAAGCCCAGTCAGTCGGTTGAACATCAGAAAGCTGGGAAACAGAAGTTAATTGTGCCACTGGCTGTGTTGGGGCATTGGTAAAAAACTGAGAAACAGAATTAAATTGCTCGACTGGTTGCATACGACCATAGGTTACTGGATCAGAGCCCTGTTGCAACATTGATTCCCCAGTAGTCCTGTCTTCATTAGCAATAGCTGTAGCGCATGTTAATGAGGTTACTCCTGAAATCAGCAGAGAAGCCAACACTGCCTTCGCTAAAATCCATTTCATATTTTTTGACTCCTCACACCTTCTAAAAAAGAAGCTAAAAATAAAGTACCGCAAGTCTATCGAGTTTATGTATTTGAAGTCAAATGTTTTAAATGCAATTAAATTTTCAGATGCCTATATGTTGCCAATTCGGTATTGGTTTAACAGTCCAATTTTTTTTACAGAAGTAAAAACCATAGCAATTTTTTGTAAAATAGTTGTTTTAGTATACAAGTTATTCTTAACACTAAATGCTTAATCTATATTTGCAGATTTAAGTTTTGATCAAGAAGAGGGAGTAGGCAGTAGGGAATAGAGAGTAGTAGATTCAAGAAAACTTTAGTTATGAGTCATAAGCCCACAGATCAACGAGAATTGTACCGAGTATAAAGACTGGTTTATAAAGCATACAAGCTTTTAATTCCTTGTTTTAAAATGTGAGTTTACCTACTGTCTTACAATGCTACCCGAAGGCAATCTTCGGGCAATCCTACTCCCTTCTAGTCAAAGGTAATCATCGCTACTTTCAACCCGTTGCATCGGCGGTGTAGCGATTTTTCTCCGACCCATCAATAAACTCAGGTAATAGAAAAACAGTTGGCAAAAACTCCTAGCTGTTATTTTTGTACTATCAGGACGATTTGACGAGTTCATCCTAGACACAACTTGGTATAGTAAAGCTTCATCATAATGATCTCCTATGTCACATTCTGGTTCTATTGAAGTTGGTATTTTGGTCTGATGACAGAGCAACCAAGGTTCTATCTCTGCTAACTCTCTTTCAATTTGTCCGTATAGCATTTCTTAGTTATTCAGATAAAATTAATAATTTAACTTCATAAAAGCCAACAAAGTTTTACTCGTTAGTTTTTCATCTGCGCTACAGGACGTGGCAACAAATTGAGATCGCGTATCTGGAAATAATCGCCTTGGAAGTTGACACGAGTGCCACTCCAGAGCGCCTCCACCACTTGAATCCATTCCTCTGAGTAGTGGTAGCGCTCATCGTGGGGCAGGAATGGGATACCAGATTTTTCCATTTCTGGCTTAAACCAGGCACTCACCAAATTGATGGCAAATCGTCCCTGGCTAATAGCATCAATCCCAAGCGCCATCTTTGCCAGAACAACGGGATGGAACAGCAACGGTTTGACGGCAGCGATGATCTCGATTTTGCTGGTTGCTTCCGCCAAAGCTGCCGTTGTGGTCCAGGTTTCTAACTGCTCCAGATCTGTATCTCTGGGATTGACCAGATGTTGAGCTGTCAGAGTAGTAGTAAACCCACACTCTTCTGCCAATTGGAGCAACGCCTTTGCACGGGCGTAGCTGGCATTACGGGGTTCCTCTGGGTGATTCATAGCACCGCAGTTGCCATAAACAGGAATCCAAATTCCGTATCGAGGTTCAAACATAACTATCTAATGATGTTGAGGCACTAAAAATGGACTGAGAACGGAGATAAGGAAACGCAGGCAAATCAAATATCAATAAAGTACAGTGAGCCTATCAATTTATAGTACATTTAGCAGATAGTATCCTATAGTTAGTTTGAAAAAGGAAGTATAAGGCTTTACAAAGTTCAACTTCAGCAAGGCTTTGTCACTTGATTTTTAGAGTCAGGTGTGCAATTATCCAAGCTAATTCTATTAAAACACAGTAAATCGATCAATTTTATGTACTTGAATGATTAAATGCTGTCTTAATCTCATGCTGTCAAGTAACAGCCTGCTGGCTTTTGCAATTGTTACAGCACATGTATGCTATAGGAAATTCTGCCCATGACACACACTAGTTCTCCTAGATTGAATACAATTCATGAACTTTGGTATACCCGTTGTCCAGTACCCAACGTTTCAAGCCTAGCGCTTGATTTAGGACGATTGGAGCAAACCTTTGCAACCGATGGAATTCAATTTCGCTCTTTGCGAGCTTCTGAGGACCCTACAATTCGCGCGTCTCATTATGACCATAAGCTGCCAGGGCTTTTCCGGGAAGGGGGAAATGTTCCGGCAATTTGGGCACGCTCTAACAAACAAAATACGCAGCTCATTGCCCTGACTTGGGTTGATGAGTATCAGGCTATTTTGACGCTACCAGATTCAGAAATCAACAAGCCCGCTAATTTACGCGATCGTCGTTTAGCCCTGCCAAAACGGGGCAAAACCCATGTGGACTTTGCTCGATCGATGGCGTTAAAGGGATTTTTGAGCGCTCTATCTCTGGCAGGTTTGGATGAGACTCACGTCGAATTCGTCGATATTGTGTCAGCAGAAACCGACTTGCGAGAACCTGCTGTTAATACATCCAAGCTAGGCAATTTATTTTCGACAGAGGTTGATGCACTCTTACACAAAACAGTCGATGCGATCTATGTTAAAGGCGCTGTAGGGGTTGATCTAGCAACCTTACACGATTTGAAGGTTGTCGTTGATTTAGGTGCCCATCCTGACCCGCTGATTCGGGTAAATAACGGCACACCCAGAACCATCACCGTTGATGCTGAGCTGATAGAACAACGACCCGATCTAGTAGCACGATATTTAGCCTGTCTTATCGAAACGGCAGAGTGGGCAGAAAGTCACGCTCAAGAAGTTGTGAGAGTTGTTTCCACAGAAACGGGTGGCGGTGCAGCGGGTGTTCGGAAAGCTTATGGATCAGAGCTGCATCGACGGTTACGTCCTCGTCTCTCCAGTCAGTTCATTACTGGTTTAAAAGCACATAAAGAGTTTCTGTTGCGATGGGGCTTCATTGAGTCTGATTTCGATATTGATGCCTGGATTAATCCAACTCCTCTCGTGGAAGCAGAAAAATTAACGCATTCAAAGGAAGTTCATTAATGGCAATTCGTATCGGCGTTCATCCCAATAATCTTTCACTGTTCACCCTTAGCAAGAAACCAGAATTCTTGCAGGAACTGCTTGAGCCAATTGGTCAGTCTGTGGAGTGGGTGCATTATCTAGACGGAACGAAGACGATTATCAAGCTAGGAGAGCGCGAGATCGATTTTGGCGGGACGGGTTCAACACCTCCCATCAAAGCGCAGGCAATCGGAATTTCGATCGTCTACGTTGCCACCTCTCAGCCTCGCCCAGCACATGGGGCAATTGTGGTTCCTCAGCACTCTTCTATTCAAAGGGTTGCCGAACTCAAAGGTAAAACGGTGACGCTAATAGAGGGTTCATTCCTGCAACATCTGCTGGTAGTCGTGCTGGATCGAGAAGGATTGACCTATGACGATGTCAATCGGCTGCACTTGTCCCCAAGAGAAGCGCTGAATGCTTTTGCCAGCGGCGAAGTAGATGCCTGGGTTGTGGGCGATCCTTTTCTAGCAGAACTGCAAAAGACACAAGAATTCCGCATCCTTACATATACCGCCGATGTGATTAGTGATCGCTCGGTCTACTTCACTCATGGCACCTTTGCAGATGAGCATTTGGATCTGGTGCAATTGATTGTAAAAGCTTTAGAGCGGACTGACCGCTGGATTGCTACCCATTTTTTGGAAGCGGCTGAACTGCTGGCAACAGAAATCGACAACGGCTTGGATGCTGCCACCTGGAAGGTTTCCCTGCGCCGTCGCCCTTGGGGACTGGTCCCAGTCGCTCAGGAATTTGTGGCGGAGCAACAGCACGCCGCTGATCTATTCTATCGGTTTGGAATTTTTCCCAATCAGATTGAAGTTTCGCAGGCAGTTTTACCTGATCCAGTCAGTGTATTTGACGAAGTCAACGCAGCTCCCTCTGGTTCCCAGAGGTTCGAGTTCGTTGACGCTGACCTGTTCTTGGCAAAGTCATGAAAATACTTGTCCATTCCTGTCGTTTCAAGGGACTGATTCAAGATGGAAATTCTTTGGTATTTGACAGCTCCAGATGGTCGCTATCCTTGGAATCCTAAAGGAGCACGTAAGATTGATTACGCCTACATGCAACAATTGGCGCGCTCGGTTGACCACCTTGGCTTTTCAGGTGCATTGCTGGCAACAGGACCTCATGATACCTGGGTACTAGGAGCGTCTTTAATTCCCTACACCGAGCGAATGCGCTTTCTAATTGCGGTACATCCTGGTTTGATTTCTCCAGTACTGCTGGCAAAAATGGCGCTGACGTTTGACCAGTTTTCTAAGGGCAGGCTGCTGATCAACGTCGTCAATGGTGACTCCAGGGCACTCGCTGCTTACGGCTACCATCTTCCACACGACGAACGTTATGCCCTCTGTGACGAATACCTAACGGTATGGCGACAGCTAGTACAAGGAAAAACCGTTAATTTTGAGGGCAAGTATGTCCATGTGAAAAACGGGAAGCTGGCATTGCCCACAGTACAAGAACCACATCCACCACTGTGGTTTGGCGGCTCTTCTGCCGCAGCGCTGGACGTGGCTGCAAAACATATTGATACCTACCTCTCTTGGGGCGAAACGCCACCGCAGGTTGCTGAGAAAATCGCTAAACTGCGATTACTCGCTGAACAACAGGGGCGCACTCTAAGATTTGGCATTCGCCTCTACTTGATTGTGCGAGACACAGAACAGGAAGCTTGGGATGCTGCTGAATGGCTGTTGGAACATATGGATGAAGAGTCTGTCACCAAAATGCAGGGCGTTCTATCTGGAACCGATTCTGTGGGTCAACAACGGATGTTAGGACTGCACGGCGGTCGTATTCCCAAAACTATCAAAGATTTAGAAATTTATCCAAATCTGTGGGCTGGTTTAGGATTGGTTCGTCCTGGTCCTGGTACTGCAATAGTCGGCGATCCAGAAACCGTGGCAGCACGGTTACAAGAGTATGCTAGCGTCGGTATTGATACGTTCATTCTTTCAGGCATTCCGCTGTTGGAAGAAGCCTATCGGGTAGCTGAATTAGTCCTACCTTTGCTGCCCGTCTCTCCAACAGTTTCTCAGGTTAACAATACCGTTTTGCCGTTTACCTGGAATAATTCGATGCGAGAAGGTGCCCCGACCCAACTCTCTGTTAATACACCTACTTAGAAGACAGTACGGGGATGATGACTCCAAACAATCTTCAAAGAATTCTGTTTCAGTCGAGTCAGATAGCTGCCTCTAATCTCGCACGCGATCACCATTCTGACTCAAAAACCTTAAATCTTCGGATTAAACGTAGAACGTTACTTGCATCCTTGTTTATCTCCACTGCATTTGTGACTGTCGCTTGTAGCGAAGATAGAAGATTGCAACAGCAAGCAAGTTTGTCTGCTTCATCCTCACCTGCAGCTGCAAACGGTCCGAACACAACTGTTAGAATCGCCTGGTTGAAAAGTCCCAGCGTGCTATCTCTAGCGAAGCTGAATGGGTCGCTCGAAGCAGCACTCAAGTCGCAAGGCATTAGCGTTGAATGGGTAGGTCCATTTCCTGCCTTTTCCCCAGCTGCAGAAGCGATGAACGCAGGTTCGGTTGACTTGACGACTGGCAGTTCTACGGCTGCCGCTTCATCAATGGCTGGAGATGCCCCAATTAAAATCTTTGCCTATCAAAATAGCAGTCCTACAGGTGAAGGAATTATCCCTCTTTTATCACTCTAGGCAGAGGAAAAGCGGAAATTCATCCTATTAACAGAGAGAAGTTTCGGTAGTCTGAAGCTGTTCATTTGTTCAATCAGCCGTGGAAATCCAAGGGATAACAGTGAATTAGCAAAGACAAGCAACC
>JAFASY010000307.1 GCA_019244235.1 Chroococcidiopsidaceae cyanobacterium CP_BM_ER_R8_30 | reverse complement strand
CCCTCTTTTATCACTCTGGCAAAGGTATAATCAGCGAAAAGGCTTGAAATTAAGGCAGTATCTATGGTAGAGCCCCGACTTGCCACTCCCACCGTAGCGTTTGTCGATGAATACTGTCAGTTTTATCAATCGCTGTTTCCTGAAGTCAGAAGCTTCGAGGCCTTTAAGTTTTTGCACCTAGGCATGATAGCAGACATTAAACGTAAATCATTGCCAGCAATTGCCAGGGCAGTGGGGCTGGAAAATCATCAGGGACTACATCACTTCCTCACCCATTCACCATGGTCAGCAGTAGGATTACGACAACGAAGATTAGAGTTAATCTTGCAAGTGCTGAACGGACGTTCGATTGTGCTGATAGTGGATGATACAGGAGATGTGAAAAAAGGCAAAACTACTGATTATGTGAAGCGGCAGTACATTGGAAACATTGGCAAAATTGAGAATGGAATCGTAGCTGTAACCGCCTATGGTTTAGTCGGTAGTATCCCCTTTCCATTAATTGCAGAAGTATTCAAGCCGAAAGATTGTCTTAAACCCGGTGATGAATTTAAAACCAAACCGCAAATTGCTGGTCAAATGGTGCGCGAGTTGGTAAGAATCGGGTTCAGAATTGACTTGGTACTAGCTGACCGATTTTATGGAGAAAGCGATTATCCGTTTTTAAGAGTGCTGAGGCAATTCAAGCTGCCTTATGTGGTGGCCATCCGTAATAATCATGGAGTGCTGATGCCACGAGCACAGCGGGTTCGCTACAATCGCTGGCATCAATTCAAACGAACATTCTCGAATGGTGATAGTGAAATCCGTTATATTCGAGAGATTATCTTTGGCAACCGCAGACAGACTCAATATTGGGAAATCACCACTGACCCAGAAACTTTACCAGGGGATACAACAGGTTTGGTGATGACCCATGTTGCTGAGATTAATTATCGAGAAGTTGGTGATTTGTATGGTTTAAGAACCTGGGTTGAGTATGGCATTAAGCAGAGTAAGAGTGAGTTGGGGTGGGCAGATTTTCGGCTGACTGAATTTACTCAAATTGAGAAATGGTGGGAAGTTGTTATGAGTGCATTTTTGCTAGTCAGTCTCTATTCCGAACAGCTCACGGGTCCTACCTCCAATTCCGCAAAACAGTTGGCGCAGCATCCGTGGTGGAATTCACAAAGTGGTTGGAAGAATTGGTTGAATAACTTACGCTTGGTGATTCAACCTTTCATTTGCTTCAATTTAATTAAACCCTGGTTGCTTGTCTTTGCTAATTCACTGTTATCCCTTGGATTTCCACGGCTGATTGAACAAATGAACAGCTTCAGACTACCGAAACTTCTCTCTGTTAATAGGATGAATTTCCGCTTTTCCTCTGCCTAGAGTGATAAAAGAGGGATATTGCCAGGGGAGATTCATCAATTCAAAACATCCGTGACTTGGTTGGAAAGAAGGTTGCGGTCAATCGAGGTGGGACGGGTGAATATCTATTAGCCAGAGCATTGGAAAAAGAGCACGTTCCCCTCAATCAGGTAGAGCGAGTTTATCTGGGTCCCGCAGATGCAGGACCTGCATTTGCTCAGGGAAAAGTTGATGCTTGGGCAGTCTGGGGATCTTTCCTAGCTATGGCTGAAACAGAATATAGGGGTCGTATTGTAGCTACTGGAGGAGATATTGGATCTAAAAATGATATTATCTATGTAGTTCGCACAGGATTTCTAGAGCAACATCCAGATGTGGTAAAGTCTGTATACGAGGTACTCAAGCAGCAAAGTGAATCGGCTAGCAATAATCCAATAGAGGCTTTGACTGCATATGGCAAGGCGTTTAAACTTTCCCCATCTGTTGTGAATGTATTGAGTAAACGAATTGAAAAACCACTTGCCTCAATCAATGCAGAAGAGCTAAACAGAATTAGTACAGTGGTAGATTGGTTCTTTCAAAAAGGGATTATTCCAAAGAAGCCAGACGTTGCAAATTTCGTGGTTGATATTATCAAGTAAAGGCGATCACCGTACCACAACTGACCACGGAATTGCTACTGATACCCTGAATTAAGCAAAATTCCATTTTATTGTAGAATACAGCACAAATTCTGGCGAGAAACCGGAGTATATTACTTTCAGGTGTACATCATGCTTTCAAAAAACTACATGAGTTAATTCTTGCCCGTGGAACTGCCGCTTAAATGTAGATATGGATTTTTGGCTCTGTTAGAGTTGGTGGACGACTATCATGCAGGAGAGCTGCTGCAACTTCGACAAGTAGCAGCGATGAGTAATGTACCGGAGCGCTATTTGGAGCAATTGTTGACGGCATTAAAGCGTGGAGGCTTGGTTAAGAGCCAACGAGGAGCTAAAGGGGGTTATGTTCTGGCTAAAGATCCAAGTCAGATTGTGCTGCTAGATGCTTTGGCTTGCTTAGAGGGGTGTGAAGCTAATGCAGAAGCAGAGAGAATGACACTCAAAACGGCAGATAGTCTCTTGATTCACGAAATTTGGCAGGAAGCAAATCAAGCTGCTCGCTCAGTTTGGCAAAAATATACGCTCCAAGACCTCTATGAACGGCAGAAAGCCCAACGCCAGACAAACATTATGTATTACATCTAGCTTAAAAAGCCGAGCAAGGCTTTTTAAGAAATTCCCCGATATAGTCATATTTACCAAGATTAACCGTTACCTCTTGAGCAACGCCTGAATTTGAGGAGCAACAAACTGTTGCCAAAGTTCCCACAGACGTTCGGGCAGGTGAACGATCTCCTGCTGAAGAGTTGCAGGATCAATTCCGAAAAACATTTGTAAACAGAAGACAATCCCTACAATTGCTAAAGCAGTAATAACTGTTGGCTTTAACACTTGAAGCAACCAGTTTAAGAGCAGCCCTAAAATCATCAAGGCTGCAATAACAACAATCGGCTCACTAGTCATCATGGAAATTTGAAACCCAATCTTCATCTTAGCGAACAAATCAAGACGCTCTATCAACCTTTTGGCACTTCCAGCCTGTTTCGATTCACCCAACGCTTGACGAACTCGCTATTGCGTTTCTGCACCTGGATTTGCACAAGTCTAGGACCCAGCTTCACGATTTCAACAGAAATTCTGTGGACATTGCCACGACCTGCACGGGCCTGATAAAGCCAAATGACTCGTTGACCTACTTCAAATTGCACTAGCTCGCCTCTTGCATATCAAGTAGGATATGGCTCAAATCCTGCACTGCCAACCTCAGGCAGGACAGAATTGATGACAAAGTCCTGCCACAACCAACCCGGTTAAAAATTTTCCTCATCATGGAAACTGGCGTGAATCGCTTCAACAGAGCGTTGCATACCTTTGACCATTCTGGGATAACGCAGCCTTTGAATCACAAACCATCCACAACCAGCAGCTAAGTACAATAAGAACAGATAAGGAAACATGTTTTGCGGCGGTGCAGGTGGTGGAAATAGAGCACTGCCAGGAATCCCCACCGTTCCCACCACCGGAAGCAACATAAAAGCTACCCCCAATACAGAGAACACCACATCTTGTAAACGCAGCTTCCTGAGTCGATACAGGTACACTGGAGCCGCCAGGGAAATCAGGATGTACACCAGCAAAAAGCCGTAAGTGCAAATCGTGCCCAAATAGCCCTGACTATCAAACGTCTTAACACTGAACAGATGCAACACCGTTGGCACCAGAAACGTCAGCAGTGACGACAGCCCAATTGCAATGTTAGGTGTCTTGTTCACCCGATGCACCTTCCCCAGGGAATTAGCTAACAGACCATGACGCGCCATCATGAACAAGATCCTAGCTGTGGAATTCACACAACCCAAGGTGCAAGAGAAAAAGCTTAACAAGGCTCCCACACTAATCAGCTTGCCCAACAATCCCACTCCTGCCTGCTGTGCTAGATAGTCAAGTGGGGCTTCAGTCTTGCTCAAATCGACAGCAGCACTATGAAAAGCCAGCACAATAATGCCAGCCATGAGCGTAAAGAACACTCCAGATATCAGTGTGCTTTGAATTAAAGATCTGGGAATAGTACGCAACGGGTCTTTCGCCTCATCCCCCAAAGCAGTGGAGCTTTCAAACCCAGAAAAGCCGAACACCACAAGCACAATTCCCACCGCTACACCTCCAGGAGTTGCTCCTTGCAGAGTCAGTTGAGCTGTATCAATGGCAAAGCCTTTGTGTACCCAGACAATCGCGCCCAATAGCAGCACCAGCAGAATCGAGACTCCCTCGATCTGCAACATCATCTTGGCAGATAGTTGAATGTCTTTGTAAGCTACATACCAGGCTGCGGCAGTACCCACCACAAATAAGGTCAGGATATGGGTATGGAGGCCAAGATCGCCCAGCAAGGTTTGACCAAAGATGGCAAACCCGCACAAAGTTGACATGCCAGTAAACAGATATCCCAGTATCAGTCCCCAGGCGCAGAAGACGCCTGCTGTGGGACCAAGACCTTTAACGATGTAGGAGTACAGCGAACCAGGAGAAGCCGAGCGACGGGCAAATTGGTTAATGTTAATGCTGACAAGAAGGATGCCAATCATGCCCAGCAGAAAACTGAGCCAAGTGCCATTTCCCGCACTAGCAAAGATTAAACCTAAAATGGCAGCAGGGACGGTAGAGGGTGCGAGAACGGCTACAGATTGCGCCAGAACTTCCCCATAGGAAAGACAGGCTCGCTTCAACCCGTGAACACTTTGATCGGACGTTGAAATTTCTTTGGTCATGCAAGATTTCCTCTGACTGGTATAAGTGAACCTCTCTGCTTAACTGGGACTAGCAGGCTCGACCTAGCAAAAGCCGGATGTAATACCAATTTGCTTGAAGGCAATTGAAGAATGAGTCGATCTCAGCTTTGGGAGGCTTCAGATCTGAAGTCGGAATTTAGAGAATTGGTGTAAAGGGCTAATTTCAACTCTAGGTAAGCCGATTCATAAAAGCAAATACTATTGTTTATTGAAACAATCACCTGAATTTATTAACAAAAGACTCATGGCACTTGCGATTGAATGCGTTGCTATAGCTGCAATTTCTTTACCGTTCACACTAACTCGGAAGACAAATATTCCATACGTTGGCTTGTTGATTATTTGAATTTATTGTTTCAATAAAAAAGAGTGCTTGACATTATCGAATTAGCTGACTAGAGTGAAACCATAAGCACTTTGCCAAGCATTATTCAGATTGTCAATTACAACTCAGAAGAGCTTAATGCTGGGCCCCTTGAGTGAGATGGAAGATTAAAGAAAGATAGAAATGAGTGAACTTGTCACTGCTATTCCTACCGGAATTGCTGCCTTTACTGCTACTAATCTTGACGATCTCGTGATTCTGACACTGTTATTCTCTCAGGTGAATGCTACCTTCCGTCGTCGTCATATTGTGGTGGGTCAGTATTTAGGTTTCACGGCTCTGGTTTGTGTTAGCTTGGCAGGTTTTTTCGGCAGTTTGGTCTTACCATCTCATTTGATTGGTCTTCTGGGTCTGGTACCAATTGCTCTGGGGTTGAATCAGTGGCTGAATCAAGACAGTGACTCGTCCCCTGAAGCGCAGTTGGAGCCAGAGTCGCCGCAGGCTTCAGCTTGGTCGAGTTTACTATCTCCCCAAACCTACAGTGTATCGGCAATCACTGTTGCTAATGGCAGTGACAACATCGGGATCTATGTGCCGTTGTTTGCCAACAGTAGCCAAGAAAGCTTGTTAATCATGATTGCCGTCTTTTTGTCAATGGTAGGGGTTTGGTGCTATGTGACCTACAAACTGACCCGGCAGCTAGCAATTGCTACTGTACTCAATCGCTATGGCAACAGTTTTGTGCCTTTTGTCTTGATTGGCTTAGGCGTATTTATTGTCCTCAAAAGTGCCTCGCTGACTCCCATTGCTTTAGTAGGTAGCTGCTTGTGTTTGGCAGTGCTTGTCAAACAACATGAGCCAGATGGGGAGTCACCTGAAACCGAAGAACATTAAACCAAAATCGGGAGAAATCAATGAAAAAATCAACTGGCAAAAAACTAACTCACTGGCTCTTAACAGCAGTATTTCTAGTCCTTGTCGCGGGGTTCTCTCTACTCGACCAACCTATTGCCCAAGCGCAAGGCTTTTCTAGAGTTGTAGCACTCGTTAAATCTGAACTATCTCGCCCACCACTCGGCAGTAAAAGGATGCCAACTCCTCCTGCATCAAGCACTGAGCCGGAAACCGCTGAGGTTCCACCACCAGTTCGAGACCAGCAAGTTGCAGCCCCAACACCATCCACAACGACTTCCGTCAGGTCTGAGGTAGCAGCACCAGTCGAGTCTGTTGCCGCTAATGTCAAACGGTTACTAGAAACCAATCAATGTGTGGGCTGTAACTTGAGTGGAGCAGACCTCAAGGATATGAACCTACAAGCGGCTAACCTGGAAGGAGCGAACCTGCGCAAGGCTGATTTAGAGAGAGCCAACTTACAGACAACCAACCTGAGATCCGCTAATCTGCAAGGAGCCGATCTGGGCAAAGCCAACATCGCGGCAGCTAATCTGCGGGGTGCTAACCTATTTGATGCTGACTTAGAAAAGGCGAATCTGCAAGCGGCTAACCTAGAGGGAGCTGACCTACAGGAGGCAGACTTGGAGAAGACTAATCTAACTGACACTAACCTGGAGGGAGCCAATCTGCGGGGGGCTGAGCTAGAGGATGCCATCCGATCTACAGGAATTATGACTCGGACCTGAAATCGACGCTAGCTGCGATAGTTTGGCAGTGAGATTTGTGTCATTTTTACCTTAAGCCCCTAGCTCTCTAGCTAGGGGCTATTCTGCTTCTGAGCAGCTGCTTGTAGCATGAGCATCAATCAACAATAAACCGACATGTTCTAGTATTTGCCGTCAGAGAACAGGTCAAATTCATGCGCTAAATCTTTGGAGTGGTTGCTTAATTGATTTCCTTTGAACTACCTCCAATTGCATCCTTTTGAGAGCTAACGTGAGAATCTCTACCTCCGCATCACTGAGGTAACGGGCGAAGTAGTTGGAGACGGCCTGCTCATAAACTGGTCGCATGCGTTGCCACATTGCTAAGCCAGCGTCTGTAATGGCAGCAAAGGAACCACGGCGATCGGTGGGACAAGTTTTGCGGCACACTAAACCCTTGGCTTCAAGCCGATCGACCAGACGTGTCAGATTGCTACAGTCAAGGATGATGGCATTAGCGAGTTCGTGCATCCGCAATTGATAATGCGGAGCTGCTGCTAGGGCAGACAAGACATCGTACCAGGGGAGCGGTGGCAGTTCAGCTTGGACCAACTCCTGCTCAATCAAGTCGACTAGCTTGGCGTGGGTGGTCAAGAACAGCCGCCAGACAGTGTCGCGGGATTCGTCAACGCAGTCAATCGACATAGTGGATTTCCTAAAAAACAGAACAGCAATAAGTGCAGCTCACAAGCAGATCATACCTTAATCTACTTTAAGTCACTCGGAATATAGTATTTAACGCTTTTAAAGCAAGAATTTATCACGTAGCACGTCAAAAAGCAAGTCGATTTTGCGGCTGTAGTGAACGAATCATCTGTTAAGTTTGCTTAAGAGCAACTGGAAGCCATGAGGGCTTTTGAACAACTATATTCTTGATTTGGATCTGCTTTGGCACTAAACCCAAACGGAAGAATGTGTCAGCAACTCCTTGTTGTTCTGCAATAATTTTCTCATCAACAGGTATAACTCCAAAGGTTTGGCGTCTTATAGCAATGTTGAGAGCATCAACATCAATTCCTAATTGAGATGCTAAGAAACTTGCTATTTGACTAGGATTTCTATTCGCCCAGTCGCTTACTGATTGTAATTCCTCTAGTATTGCTTTAATTAAGTCTGAATGCTCCTGAGCAAATTCTGGCGAAGCAATAGTAAACCCACGATTTGATGTCAGTCCTTGACCATCTGTAAGCACACGGAGTTTAGTGGATGTTTGTAACTTGGCATAGAACGGGTCCCAAATCGCTAGGGCATCAATACTTCTGGATTCGAATGCCGCCAGCCCTTCTAACGCTGTTGTGATATAAACAGAATTAATATCCTTAATCTGGAGTCCTTGTGCTTCTAAAGCTTTTACTAACAGATAGTGAAGGTTCCACCCTTTACCATAGGCAACCTTTTTACCCTTGACATCAGCCATACTTTGAAGTGGAGAATCTCCATGCGTCACAAAAGCTAGAGCTTTTGGTCGAGCTGGTGTAGCTGAGACATATACAAAAGGTAAATTAGAGGACTACTGAGCAAATACTAATGAAGCATCAACTCCTTGAGCAAAATCAAGGCTTTTTGCATTCATCGCCTCTAAGAGCACTGGTACAGTAGGGAATTCAATCCAATTGACAGAAATACCCAAAGGATCAAAACGTTTCTCCAGATTCTTTTGAGACTTAAGAATGTGCAGTGGTGAACCTTTTAACCAGCCAATGCGTATTGCTTTGGGTTGGTGACCTTGACTTCCTTGTTGAGCTTGCGTGGATTGGGATTGTGAACTACAACTCGAAAATATTGTAGAAGCAGCAAATGAACCAGCACCTAAGAGAAAGAATCGGCGATTAATCCCTAGAAGGGTTTTCCTTTTCGATAGGATACGTTTGTGATCAGGAATGATAGTCAATTTAATTCTCCTATGACTTGCTCCCGCTCGATTCAGATAGGTAACTTAAGACCAAGGTGTTCTCGTAGAGTGCTACCGATATACTCTTGGCGGAACAAACCACGTCGCTGTAGTTCTGGAACAACCAAATCAACGAAATCTTCAAAAGCTCCTGGAATATATGCAGGTGAAATTACGAAACCGTCAGCGCCTCCAGAGCGAAATATTGCTTCCAGTTGATCGGCTATTTGAGTTGGGGAGCCAACAATCTGCATAACCAGTCGGCTTTGACCATAGCGTTTGCCAATTTCTGCCAAGGTTAAGCCTTGCTCCTGACTCAGTTTTACAATCTGCTCAAACATGCTCCTGCCGCCTTCACGGAATTCAACTTCACTCAGTGGTTTATCTAAGGGAAATTGAGAAAGGTCATAGTTCAGCACATTAGATAGGGATGCCAAGCCTACTAGTGGGTGAACTAATTCGTGGTGCAGAGCTTGTTTTTCACGAGCGATCGCTTCTGTTTCCCCAACAAACGGCACAACGGCAGGCAAAATTTTGCACTCTTCTGGCTCCCGTCCGTACTTAGTCATCCTAGACTTCACATCCTGGTAGAAAGCCTTCATGTCTGCGGGCGTAAGTGGGGAGGTAAAGATGGTTTCTGCCCACCGGGCAGCAAACTCCTTTCCACGCCCAGAAGAGCCAGCCTGAATAATAACTGGACGCCCCTGGGGAGTGCGAGGAACAGTTAATGGTCCCCTAGATTTCAGCCATTTTCCTGAATGGTGAACGTAATCGACTTTGGCAGGATCGGCAAAAATCCCTTTCTCTTTGTCTAAAACTAATGCACCTTCAGACCAGCTATCCCAAAGCTTGAAGGTCACTTCCATAAACTCATCTGCCCGGTCATAGCGCGTGTCATGCTCTAGGTGTTTCTCTAAACCAAAGTTTTGAGCTGTACTATCACCACTGGAGGTGACAACATTCCAAGCAGCTCGACCCTTTGAGAGGTGATCTAGAGTAGCAAAGGTCCGTGCCAAATCGTAGGGGGCATAGTACGTTGCCGAGCGCGTCACGCCTAAGCCAATATGTTGGGTAACAGTTGCCATTGTGGTGGCAACCAGCACTGGATCTAATTTGACTGCACCTTGAGTGCCGTATTGCAAACTGGTTTCTAAGCTATTTCCGTAGCGGTCCGGAAGTGCCAGTATGTCGGCAAAGAATACCAAATCAAATTTGCCACGTTCTAAAGTGCGAGCTACGTTCTGATAATACTCAGGCTGTAAAAAGCCCGTGTGGGTTTTGGGATGACGCCAGAGGGCATGGCTGTGAACAACATGCGAAGCATGCATGAAGCCAGCCAGATGCATTTGCCTCATTTGAAAAACTCCTAATTCAATGTTTCCAGGCAGCAAGAACTGAGACAGTAATTTCCTCCTTAAACTGTCCTGAGGGCTCGATTGCTAGCAGTGTTTCCTTCAGATCTGCTTCAAATTGTTTGACGTTGTCGCCCAGGAAAATCTGGAGACAGAAGGCAGTCGAATATAGATAGCCAATAAAGGTTGAGATTGTCCAAGATTGCTCAAACGGCACTTTATACAGAGCCTGACGGGGGAAAGGTGATTGAGCAAGCACCTCTGTATGGGGAGGATTAGGCTCAGTCCAAAAACCCTGTCCACGTTTTCCGGTCCGTCGCTGTTCTCCTAACCATTTCTTCACAACTGTTAGAGCACTTTGTTTCCAGGGTTGGGAACTTCTCCACGGATCTTCTTGAGTACTGATAATAGCGAGTCCTCCATCGTCAGAGAGCAGTTCATAACTACGCTGGAGCACAACTTCTCGCTCCATCCAGTGGAAAGCTCTACCGATTGTGACGAGTTTAAACACCCCCAAATCTGAGGAAATGAATTCTGCCCCTTGCTCCAGCCAGGTTATATTCTTAGTTCCTACTGCCTCTGCCTGTTGTTGAGCCTCTCTCAGCATTTCTGGATCGGGATCGATACCAACCACATGCTCAAACTGAGTTCGCAGAGGAATGGCAAGTAGACCTGGTCCACAACCAAGGTCAAGTAGTTGCCCCTGACCACTGATATTGAATATTTCAGTTAGCTTTGTAAATAAAGCATCAGGGTATTTCGGCCTATATTGAGTGTAGTAAGTTGCTGCACCTTCAAACAAGGTGGGATCATAGGTAGGAAGCGTCTTCATTGGTATTCATGGGATAACTGTACAAGTTTTGTTTGGAAAACCAGTAGTATAGAGCCTAATTCCCTCTCCCTGGTTACTTTGGCTGCCAAACCGCCTGCTTAACATTGATCTTTCTTGGAAT